>DBKH01000064.1:51783-55709 GCA_002297815.1 Bacteroidales bacterium UBA755
CGCCATGCACCAATCCCGCATCGAAAGCCGTGTGACTTTCAGGGCCGAATTATCTTTTGAGCTCTGCTCCTCAGGCCGTGGATGAGTCCATCTCCAGTGTCCGAATGCGTTGATTCCGAATGCCACCGGCTGGAGAAGCATCGCCGAGTATAGGTGCCTCTGCCAGAAAAGCGCGAACAGCAGGATGTTGTACAGGTAGCCGACCCAGAAGTTGTACTTGCTGTTGCGCCCGGCCAGCACCACGCAGGTAAGCCCCGCGATGACCCCGATCAGCTCCAGAAAGCTCACTCCCGTTCCCCCAAATGTGAACGCAATGTTTTCTATATCAAAGAACTTCATAATCATTCATGAATATATTCATTAACCCACTGAGCCTTCGAGGGAGACCTGAAGCAGCTTGGTGGCTTCGACAGCGAACTCCATCGGGAGACGGGAAAGCACCTCGTGGGCATAGCCGTTGACAATCAGGCCGACAGCATCCTCCGGTCCGAGACCCCTCTGGTTGCAGTAGAACAGCTGCTCGTCGCTGATCTTCGAGGTTGTGGCCTCGTGCTCCACGATAGCCGTAGGGTTCGCGCTCTGGATGTCCGGGAACGTGTGCGCCCCGCACTGCGAACCGATCAGAAGGCTGTCGCACTGCGAATAGTTGCGCGCCCCAGCCGCCCCGGCGTTCATCCGGACCAGACCACGGTAACTGTTCTGGCTGTGACCCGCTGATATTCCTTTGCTTACGATCCGGCTCTTGGTCCCGCGGCCGATGTGGATCATCTTCGTGCCCGTGTCCGCCTGCTGGTAGTTGTTCGTTACGGCGACAGAGTAGAACTCCGAGGAGGAGTAGTCGCCCTTGAGGATCGTGGAAGGGTACTTCCATGTGATCGCCGAGCCTGTCTCGACCTGCGTCCAGCTGAGATGCGAGCCGCTGCCCTTGCATATTCCCCTCTTTGTCACGAGGTTAAGGATTCCTCCGCGTCCCTGCGCGTCTCCCGGGTACCAGTTCTGCACCGTTGAATATTTCACGTCGGCATCCTTCTCCACCACGATCTCCACCACAGCCGCGTGCAGCTGGTTCTCGTCACGCATCGGCGCCGTGCATCCCTCCATGTAGCTCAGCTGCGACCCCTCGTCCGCCACGATGAGCGTCCTCTCGAACTGTCCCGTGCCTTTCGCGTTGATTCTGAAGTAGCTGGAAAGTTCCATCGGGCATTTGACCCCTTTGGGAATATAGCAGAAACTCCCATCGCTGAAGACCGCTGAGTTGAGCGCGGAGAAGAAATTGTCTCCGACCGGCACCACGGAGGCGAGATATTTCCGCACAAGGTCCGGATGCTCCTTGACGGCCTCCGAGAAGCTGCAGAATATGATCCCCTTCTCCGCCAGCGATGCCCTGAAGGTTGTCGCCACAGAGACCGAGTCGAAGACTGCGTCAACGGCCACGACCCCGGCCAGAGCCTCGCGCTCCCTCACTGGAATGCCCAGTTTCTCAAATGTCTCCTCCAGTTTCGGGTCGATCTCCTTAGGTCGCTCCGAGTTCTTCTTCGGGGCAGCATAGTAGATAATGTCTTGAAAATCAATTTTAGGCATGTCCAGATGGCCCCACTGGGGCATCTCCATTCCTTGCCACTTCCTGAATGCCTCCAGCCGGAACTCCAGCATCCATTCCGGCTCCTCCTTGAGCCGCGAGATGGTGCGAATGATGTCCTCATTCAGCCCCTTGGGTATGAAATCCTGCCCGACCTCCGTGACGAAGCCCTCCTTGTACTCCTGCCTCGTGACCTCCTGAATTATCTTGTCTTCTTCCTTAATGTCCATTCCAATAAGTAGTTTAATCCTCATAATTCACCGTGTAAGAACACAAAACGGCTCTTTTGAGGATTTACTACAAAGATAGCATATTTTATTCCACAAGAAAAGTGTATTTTTGCAAAGACGGACTTATTGATTTTTGTAAATTAATGGCAAAGAATGTAGGTAATCAAGGCGAGAGCAAGCATATTGAGAAGGACAACAATCCAAAAATGGAAATCACAAACCGTGATAACCATGAGGAAGTTAATAGAATAGAACCTTTGATAGAGATTATCAGAGGGCAGCAAGTTATGCTCGACAAAAACTTGGCTATGCTATATGGTGTAGAGACAAGAGTGTTAAATCAGGCCGTTAAGCGTAATATAAGCAGATTTCCTTCTGACTTCATGTTCCAGCTATCCCAGGAAGAGTTCGATAATTGGAAATCACAGACTGTGATATCCAATTCAATAATAATGGGGGCAAGAAAGAAACCGTATGCTTTCACAGAACAAGGTGTGGCTATGCTCAGTACTGTCCTTCGTTCGCAAACAGCCATTGAGGTGAATATACAAATAATGCGAGCCTTTGTCTCTATGCGCCACTTTATGGCAAATAATGCATCGGTATTCCACCGTATCTCAACAATGGAGTATCATCAGTTGGAAATGCAACGGCATCAACAAGAGAGAGACAAGCGTATGGATGAAGTATTCCACAGATTGGATGAAGGTAATGTAAAGCCGAAGCAGGGAGTGTTTTTCAATGGTCAGATTTACGATGCCTATACTTTCGTGTCCGACTTGATTAAGTGTGCGAGTAGACGCATAATACTCATAGATAATTATGTAGACGAAACTGTGCTTACTTTGCTTGACAAAAGAAAAGAAGGAGTGACTTCTGTCATTTACACGCAACGGATAAGCCGCCAATTCCAACTTGACATTGACCGTCATAATGCCCAATACGCTCCGATTTCTGTTGAGACATTCCTCTTGTCACATGACCGTTTCCTTTGCATAGATGATGCGGTGTATCATATTGGAGCTTCCCTTAAAGATTTGGGTAAAAATGGTTTGGTTTCTCAAAAATGGAACTGCTGACACCTGACGAATTGGTAGAGAGAATCAATAGAGGGTAATATGCAAATATTCCAATGTGCCATAAAAATTATGTTGTCTAATTTTTTGAATATATGAACGCATTCGGACGGAATTTCAGGGTGGAGATCTTCGGGGAGTCGCATGGAGCGGCTATCGGAGTGGTTGTGGATGGAGTCAAGCCGGGGATTGAACTTTGTGTTGAGGACTTTATGCCGGACATCCTTCGGCGTAAGAGCGGGGCGAAAGGCACCACGCCACGCATCGAGGCGGACGAGCCGGAGATCCTCAGCGGAGTGTTTGAAGGGCACACAACGGGAGCGCCAGTCGCGATCATATTCAGAAACAACAACACCCGGTCTTCTGACTATGAGGCCTTGAAGGCGGTTCCGCGTCCCGGTCACGCTGACTATGTCGCTTCTGTCAAGTGGAACGGATTCAACGATCCTCGTGGAGGTGGACATTTCTCCGGCAGGATAACCCTTGCCGCTTGTCGCCGCCGGGGTCATTGCCAAGAAAATGCTGCCCTGCGATTTGTTGTAAGGCTGATTTGGTAGAGATTGGAGGGGAGGCCGACAAGTCAAAGTGGGGCAATCTTTTGGACAGAACAGCCAAGGAAGGCGACTCGCTTGGTGGCATAGTAGAATGCCGTGTAACAGGTGTGCCGGCCGGTCTTGGCGAACCGTTCTTCGATTCGGTCGAGTCTCTGATCTCCCACGCCGTGTTCTCAATTCCAGGAGTTCGTGGAATTGAGTTTGGCGATGGTTTCGCCTCTTCCCGGATGAAAGGCTCGGAACACAATGATCCTCTTGAACTTAAAGACGGTGTTGTGACCACGTCCAAGAATGGTTCCGGAGGAGTCAACGGTGGCGTCACGAACGGTTCCCCGATAGTCTTCCGCGTCGCCTTCAAGCCGACCTCCAGCATCGCCAGATCCCAGACCACCCTCAACGTCAAGACCGGAGAGCAGACCACCCTCAACGTCCCCGGCCGCCACGATGTCTGCTTCGCCCTCCGCACCCCCGTCATCGTCGAGGCCGT
>DBKH01000099.1:0-12931 GCA_002297815.1 Bacteroidales bacterium UBA755
GTCTTTTCAATGAACTTGTTTGCATTCCTGTTCAGATCGTTTGTGTTTCGTTCCGAACGGGAATGCAAAGGTAGACATTATTTTTGAACCTGCAAACTTTTTCTCAAAAATTTTTAACTTTTTTTGTTCAGCTTAATTCTTGCCTGAAGCTCCCAAGTACGTATCCTATCCTTATACAAGTTGTTAGCATTTACTTTGTCGATGTCGAGCGAAGCATCGGAATTGTCGTCCCAACGGCGGCAATTATACACGACATCGTAAATTCTACCTATCTGGTACTCTCTAGATACACGAAGACCGACCGCATAATCTTCTCCGTACTTGGTCGTAGGGAAGTTGATTGTACGAAGCATCGGAACATAGAATCCACGAGGAGCACCAAGACCATTGATGCGCAGAGCATTGTTGCGGCCATTCTCTGGAGTCCACTCACGATGATCTATGATTCCTGGAGGCAAAGTCTCCATCTGGAAGTTTGTCATCCTGTAGGTACCGACAACCATGGCGCAGTTCTGGGCATAGAAGGCATCCACGAATTTCTGAACGGTGTTCTCATCATAATAAACATCATCAGAGTCCAACTGGATGGCAAACTTTCCACACTTAGGATGGTGCAGTGCAGCATTCCAGTTACCTCCGATTGCGTGATAACTCTTGTCTTGAGCAATGTAAACTAGCTTAGGATCATCAATGAATTTCTTGATGACATCAACGGTTCCATCAGTTGAGTTGTCATCCACAACGATCACATTATACTTAAAGGATGTCTTCTGGTTCAATGCCGAAGTCAAGGCATCTCCGATTGTGCGGACCCTGTTCTTGCAAGGGATGACAACCGAGGCTTCATATTCAAAGGAATCATCCGAGAACTCGATGTGCTTGAAAGTCGGTTCCAAGAAGCCGCCCACATCTTTAAGATGCTGGGTGCAAGCTTTTTCCATCTCAATCTGCACGGCACGGTTCTTTGGATCGACATAATCGAAGAGTTTCTCACCGGACTTGCGGGTATCAGTTTCGATCTCGTAGTAGAGATATTCATTGATGTGGACAAGGCTTCCCTTCTGAGAGACCTTCAAACGAAGGTCGTACAGGCCGGCATATTCATAATCCACATCCATTCTTGCAACGGCTTCCTTGAGAGCGGAGGTTCGGTAAATCATCACAGAGCCGAAGTCAAAGTCATCGCGAAGGGCACCCTGCTGACAGTCTATCACAGGGGCGAAGGCGCGGTTGCCGTCAACTTCATTGAAATGGTCGGCATAGACCATGGCAGCGGAAGAATCCTCCGCAATTGAAAGGAAACGTTCCAGAGCGAATTGGCCAAAACTCAGTTCCGTGGTCTTTGTGTAAATCATTGTGAAAGGAGCTGATGCTATCTCAGCAATCTTTCTGATGCTAGCTGTACTCTTGAAAGAGGC
Organism: Bacteroidales bacterium UBA755; assembly: GCA_002297815.1. Taxonomy (GTDB): domain Bacteria; phylum Bacteroidota; class Bacteroidia; order Bacteroidales; family UBA932; genus Cryptobacteroides. Next base: position 1,419 of record DBKH01000099.1, read on the forward strand.
TGCGTCAAGGAATTCAACCTTAGCGACCTCGTCCTGCGAGCGAAGGTTTGCAGCGGTAACTGCCACTTGATCATCGCTCACGAAAGGGACAAAACAATCTATTCTGTTCATATAATTAAGGAATATTAATTCTAGTGGACGCAAAAATAAGTAAAATATTCGGTAAAAATTGATACATTTGTCAAATAGTCACTCAGGATGTGCGGACAACCGCTTCCCGAAGGCAAAAAATTATCATAGGCAGTATCTGCCAGCAAATGTTTATGAATATGACCATGAGAAGAGCAATGATTCTGGCGGTGGCAGTTTTGGCCACAGCCACGGCAATGACAGCACAGGAAACACCGAAATGGCTTAGGAAAAGTGCTATTTCCCCAGATGGTAACAAAGTAGCTTTCTGCTACAAGGGCGACATCTTTACCGTTGATGCTAAAGGAGGAAGAGCACTCCAGATCACGACGAATCAAGCCTATGATTCCGACCCTATTTGGACACCGGACGGGAAGAAGATCGTCTTTTCCTCTTACCGGGCAGGCTCCAAGGACATATTCATCACATCAGCTGAGGGTGGCACTCCGAAGAGACTTACTGACTATCCTGGCAACGAGACCCCTCTATGCGTTCTGGATGGAGGTAGAGTGCTGTTCCAGGCGTCCATCCAGCAGGATGCTTTGTACGGAGGATTCCCAGGAAGTCCTCAGATCTGGCAGGTGGACGAAAATTCAGGAAGGCCACAACTTGTCACTTCTCTTCCGATTATGGCAATAAGTGCCAACAGCAATGGTGAAGTCATCTACGAAGACTACAAGGGCTACGAGGATCCGCTCCGCAAGCATCACCAGTCCTCTGTCACAAGGGACATTTGGCTGTACAAGCCAGCCGGGGCGCAAGGCGAAAGGTTCCGCATCACCGGTGACGGGACATTCACGAAGTTGACCTCATTCGTCGGAGAGGACAGGAACCCGGTCTTTGCCGCTGACGGAAAGACATATTATTATATATCAGAGGCTGACGGAACGCTGAACGTTTACAGAGCGTCCACCGACAATCCGGGACAGGTAGCTCAACTTACCAGATTCAAGGACAATCCGGTGAGATTCCTCTCGGTAGCGGGCAACGGGACCCTCTGCTTCTCATGGAACGGAGACCTCTATACCATGAAGGAAGGCAGTGAACCTCAAAAGCTTGACATCACCGTTGCGAAGGACGAGACCGAGAATGATGTTGAATATCTCACCTTCTCTTCAGGAGCCTCCTCGATGGCGGTGTCACCTGACGGAAAGGAGATCGCTGTGGTGATAAGAGGCGATGTCTTCGTCACCTCTGCCGACTACAAGACCACGAAGAGAATCACCAACACTCCTGAGCAGGAGCGCAACGTCAGCTTCTCAAAGGACGGACGCGAGTTGTACTATTCATCGGAAAGGAACGGCCATTGGGGAATATACAAGACATCCCTTACCGATAAGAAAGAGAAGAGATTCACCTATGCGACCAAGTTCAAGGAAGAGCTTGTGACATCGGAAAACGAGACTTGCTTCCAGCCAGTTGTATCTCCGGACGGGAAATGGGTGGCCTTCCTGCGCGACAGGACCGAACTGGTCATCAAATCGACAAAGGACGGCAAGGAGAAGTCTCTTCTTAAGGGAGTCAACTATTCCTACGCTGACGGAGATCAGGAATTTGAGTGGAGCCCTGACAGCAAGTACCTCCTGAGCAACTATCAGATCAACGGTGGTTGGAACAATTCAGACATAGCCTTGATTGACATCGAGAGCGGTGAGATCACGAACCTTACCCAGAGCGGTTACTCTGACGGCAACTTCAAATGGGCTCTCAAGGGCAAGGCAATGGCATGGGAATCAGACAAGGACGGCTACCGCAGCCACGGAAGTTGGGGAGCAGAGAACGACATCTACATCATGTTCTTTGACGGAAAGGAGATGACCAAGTTCTACCAGGACAAGGAGGATGCGGAGATCGCCAAGGCCTTGGAGGACGGAGACAAATCCGAGAAGAAGATAGAGAAAGAGGAGAAGAAAGAGAAGAAGGATTCAGTAAAGCAGGCCGAAAAGCCTGAGAAACTGGTTCTTGACCTTGAGAACAGGGAGTACAGAACCGCCCGACTGACAAGAATCTCCGGCAGACTCGGAGACTTCTACCTCACACAGGATGGAACGAAGTTGTTCTACACTAAGCTATTGGAAAAGAGTTATGATCTCTGCCAGATGGATGTGAAGAAAGGTGACGTCAAGGTCCTCAAGAAAGGAGTGAGAGGAGCGCTGATTCCTTCAGCGGACGACAAGTTCCTGTATGTCTTCACGGGAAGCAGCATCACGAAACTGACTATTGCAAGCGGGGCAACGAGCGCCATTACATTCTCCGGAGACTACGAGTTCAAGCCTAAGGCCGAAAGGGACTACATCTTCGGCCATGTCTGGAAGCAGGTGAACGAGAAGTTCTACGACCCACAGATTCATGGAATTGATTGGGAGGGCTACAAGAAGAACTACGAACAGTTTATGCCTTACATCGCCAACAATTTCGACTTCCAGGATCTCCTCTCCGAGATGCTCGGAGAGCTCAACGGTTCGCACACTGGAGCAAGGTACTACAGCCGTTCAAAGTACACGATGGGTTGGTTTGGAGCTATCTATGACTATGATTACGAAGGTGAAGGACTTAAGATAGCCGAGGTTCTTCCTGGCGGAGCACTCAATCTGGCAGATTCGGAAATCAAGGCTGGAGACATCATCGAATCAATTGACGGACAGCCAATAAAAGCTGGAGAAAGCTGGTTCGGTCTGCTTAGGAACAAGGCCGGCAAGAAGGTGGCCGTCGTGGTGAAGAAAGGCAAGAAAGAGGTTGAGATGTTCGTCGAGCCGGGATATTCAGAATACTCTCAAATGTACCGCAGGTGGGTGAAGCAGAGAGAAGAGATGACAGACAAGCTGTCGGGGGGAACAGTTGGCTACACCCACGTCCAAGGGATGGATTCTCCAAGCTTCAGGACGGTATATTCAAAACTCCTTGGCAAGTACAGGGCGGCTGACGCGGCTGTGGTTGACACAAGGCACAACGGTGGCGGATGGCTGCATGACGACCTCGCGACATTCCTGAGCGGCAAGGAATATATCCGATTCACCCCTCGCGGACAGTACATCGGCAGCGAGCCGTACAACAAATGGAGGAAGCCTTCGTGCGTGCTGATGTGCGAAGACAACTACTCCGACGCCTGCGGCTTCCCTTACACGTACAGGACTCTTGGAGTGGGCAAGCTGATCGGCATGCCGGTTCCGGGCACGATGACAGCCGTTTGGTGGGAGACCCAGATCAATGGCATGGTGTTTGGAATCCCACAGGTCGGTTCATTCGGCCTTAAGGAAGGCAGATACCTTGAAAACCAGCAGATTGAACCAGACATCAAGGTTGACAATGACCCTGCCTCCGTCCTCAGGGGCGAAGACAAGCAGCTTGAGGCAGCGGTCAAAGAGATGATGAAAACAAAATAATAATTGAATATTTATGGACAGGAAAGTCGTCATCATTCCGACTTACAACGAGAAGGAAAACATTGAAGCAATCATCAGAAAAGTGTTCTCCCTTGACGGAGATTTTAACGTGCTTATCATTGATGACGGCTCCCCTGACGGAACCGCCACCATTGTCAAAGGCCTTCAGACCGAGTTCAGCGACAGGTTGTTCATGATTGAGCGCTCAGGAAAACTCGGACTTGGAACAGCCTATCTGACCGGATTCAAATGGGCTCTGGAGCAAGGCTACGACTACATCTTCGAGATGGATGCGGACTTCTCCCACAACCCAGAGGATCTGCCAAGGCTCTACAAGGCCTGCGCTGAGTGCGGTGGAGTGGCCATCGGTTCACGCTACTGCGATGGAATCAGCGTCGTGAACTGGCCTATCGGCAGGATTCTGATGTCCTATTTCGCGTCGATCTACGTCAAGACAGTCCTCGGAATGAAGATCCACGACTGCACGGCAGGATTCAAGTGTTATAGCCGCAAGGCATTGGAGACCATCGACTTGGACGATGTTAGGATGAAAGGCTACGGATTCCAGATCGAGATGAAATACACGGCCTGGAAACTGGGATTCAAGCTAGTCGAGGTTCCTATCATATTCGTGAACCGCAAGCTTGGCACATCCAAGATGAGCGGTGGGATCTTCGGAGAGGCGTTCTGGGGCGTCATCAAATTGAAATTCAGAAAGTTTCATCGTAGGGGATAAGTATGGCAAGGATTTTGCTGACCAATGCTTTGATAGTGACAGGGGCTTCCTCAAAGAAGGGAGCCCTTGCCATTGAAGGCGAGAGGATCGCTGGAATATGGTACCGCAGCGATTCGGAGCCCGATGATTCCGAGGCTCTGCGGGCTTTCACGGACGCTGAGGTTATTGACTTGGATGGCAAGGTGCTGATGGCAGGAGGAATAGACGCGCACGTGCATTTCCGTGAACCTGGCCTGGAGCGGAAAGCCGACATGGAAAGCGAGTCAAAGGCCGCCCTGCTCGGTGGAGTCACATCCTTCATAGACATGCCGAACACCATTCCACCGACAACAGATTTAGATGCTCTAAAGGACAAACTGAACCGTGCCTGCGGGCGTTCATGGGCCAATTACGGCTTCCACATAGGAGCCACCAACGGCAATGCAGCGATGATCCGGGAATATCTTGCCGAAGGTCACGGAGAAGAGCTTGGAGGCATCAAGGTCTTCATGGGATCCTCCACCGGGAATATGCTCGTGGACGATAAAGATGCTCTTTCCGATTTTTTCATGATTCAAGGCAAGCCGATCCTCATCCACAGTGAGGACGAGGGGATTATCAAAGCGAATCTGGAGGCCGCCAAAGCTAAGTTCGGAGAGGATATTCCTTTCAGCGAGCATCCGCTGATTCGCAGCCGCAAGGCCTGCATCCGCTCCACCGCCAAGGCTCTTGCCATGGCCATTGAATATGGCACCAGACTCCACGTCCTCCATGTCTCGACAGCCGAGGAGGTGGAGATGCTCCGCGCCGCAAAGATTCACAATCCGAATATAACAGCCGAGACATCAGCGAATTACCTTTGGTTCAGCGACGAAGACTACGAAACGTTGAAAGGTAAGGTGAAGTGTAATCCAGCCATCAAGTCGGCCACTGACCGTGAGGCCTTAAGAAAAGGACTTGCGGAAGGCATCATTGACACCATCGGTTCGGACCACGCACCGCATCTGCTTTCGGAAAAGGTGGACAACTACCTGAAATGTCCTTCAGGAATGCCTTCCGTGCAGCAATCCCTTTCGGTAGTTATGACGGTCGCGGGCATATTCAATGAAGGCAAGGAAGAGGGGCAGTTGACACTGTCCAGAATCGCTTCGGCATTTTCAGAGAAGCCAGCCGAGATCCTCGGAATCAAGGAGCGCGGCAGTCTGAAAGTCGGCAACTATGCTGACCTCATTGTCATTGACCTTGAGCGGGAATATTCAGTTAAGAGTCGCGCTGATTTGGTCGGCTATGCTCACGCTCTGAAATATTCAGTGAAAGACATCGCCTACAAATGCGGCTGGTCTCCGTACGATGGACAAACGCTTAAAGGCATGATAGACAGAATCTTCCTCAACGGCAAGCAAGTCGTTGCCGATGGCAGCCTCATCCAAGGCTCCCCTTCCGGACAGCCGATTGTATTCAGCAATCTCTAAGCCTCCTGACAGTAAACGGTCTGCTAATGCCGGACTTCACGGGAAACCTCATCGGCAAGATACTGGTCACTACGACAGTGTAGGTCAGCAATGCCATCTTGAATCAAGCGAAAAACATCAGAGTCATAAAACCTTTCCATTGCCTGATCGAAGGTGATGTTTTCTTTTGAAGCCAAGAGAGCGATTATTCTCGCATATTTTGCTTGAAGGACTATCTGTTTTTCAGTATCGTTCATCGGATCTCCTCGCTTGAAATAAATGTAAGTTCTGTATCTAAAAGATGTTGAGACCTCAGACAAATTTGATCATTCGGCTTCTCATAAAGCAGATTCCGAAGTGTTTCGTCCTTTGTGATCTCACCTGAAAAGAAAAGATCAATAGTCCGGAACACTTTGTCATTTGCGATTCCTCCGAGGTCCATATCATAGTCTGTGCAATCCTTGCCAACTCTGCAGATCGCAACAAAATCCAACCATGATTCATCATACGAATCAAATGAAAGAGTTTTATACTCCCGTAAGTCATCAGAAAGTTCGTATTTGTTCAAATATGCTTTTTTGCCTCTTAACAAAAATCGTTGGGCATATTTACGTGCTTGTTCCTCGATTGTTGTAACATAAAAGCCTTTGCCAAAATCCAAATAATCTCTTGAAAAAGAGACATCCGGATGCTCAACAATGCAAGTTGATGAATGAAATACAATCATGACAGAACTCCTTTTTCTTTCATGTAGGAGATAAGGTCTGACATCAAGTACTCTCTGCCGAAAGTATGAAGAATATCATAGCCCTTGACTATGTAATCATCAAGAATGCCCGAACTTTTCAGACGATGATAAACATCGGGCTGAGGCAATGATAATTTCATTGATAGGCAACCTATGCAATATGTCGCAAAATCAAGTTGGTCAAAATTCGTGATCATACTTACATGTTTTTGACAAAGATACATTTTTCCAAAAACAAAACTCAGTATTTTCATCATTTTTCATTTCAGCCCTCCGACTCGTCATCAATTATGTGCATCATTCAGCCGGAACGGCATTCCATGTGTACACTATAGGTTATCGAAATGATAAAAACGCATTATCAGTTACTCGCTGATTATCAGAGCGTGGCAGATAAGTTTCTGAGTATCAGAGAGAAGAAACCCTGCTCTGGTCTTGATTCGAAGACTGGAACAGGGTGCCTTCACGGTCATATTCAATAAGTTGGGTGCCACGGCTTTCGCCAGCTTTCATCAGCTTTCATCGACTTTCATTGGCGGGCTGAGGGTGCCGGGCCGTCAACGAAGACTGGCGGGGCGAGAGGGATGAAGGTTCGCTCATCGAAGTCGCGGAGCTCATCGCGGTGGTGGGTCTGGGAGGCGCTCGAGCGGTTGACGGCATCGTAGGCCACGAAGGTTTCGTAGTCATATTCCCAACCATCGCCTTTCGACAACTGCATTATCCGTTTGTAGATCGCCTCGCGGGACGAGGCGTTGTAGCCTCCGATGTTGTGGCGCATGATGCTCTGGTCCGTAGGGCGGTAGGCTCCGTACTGGTAGGTAAGGGCTCCTTGATAGACACCGACCTGACCGGAGTATCGGGCATCGGATAGGAAGTGAGCCCAGCGGACTTTCGTGCGGTCACTGGTGAAATCAACGTTCGACCCAGCTCCGATGGTGTTGTACCACCAATTGCGGGAAGAGACCTCACTGGACGGGATGGTTCCGGAATAGTAATATTCGTCAAAGAGTTTGGCGAATCCGTGGCCACCGGCCTCGTGACGCATGGTCTGTGAGAATTCCTTCACATCGTTGTAGGTTGTAGGGACGTAGGCGATCGCGCTGTTGTCGGACCAATACCAGCATGTGCCAGCGTAGCGGGTGGAGTTCAGGATGACGATGACAACTGACTCGGTGAGATCCACACCCTGCACCTTTCGGGCATATTCAAAGACCTTGGTGCTGTTGCCGTTGATCCATGTACCATCTCCGAATTTGCAGCCGAGCGCTGTGCCACCGTTGAAGGTTTCGGTCGTGGATTCCACCGCCACAGAATAGACGTCGAAGCGGTTGCGGAAGGTCTTGTACGGTTCTTCAGCGAAGATTGCCTCCATGGCGTGGTCAGCCCAGGTGTCGAATTTTGACTTGGAACCGCTTCCATAGGCAAGGCCGCTGCTCAGGTAACCGTCGCCCATGATGATGAACTTGATGCCGCGGCCCACGGTGTGTCTCTGGAGGAGGGTGACAGTGCCATCGGGGACTAGGTATTTGATAATTGTGTTCGAGGGGATTTGCGTGGATTTGATTGTCTGGCCTTTGCGGATGTATAATAACGTACAGTATCGCAACATATATTCGATTATTAAGTTATTTGTCACATACGGCTCTAACAGAATAGCCCACGGAACGATAAAAAGAAGTGTATGAAACAACTCTATAACTATTAGGCATATATATTGTCAACCCCCACTCTTGATAAACATTATCGGTACTGACACTTGAGGACATATATTCTCCTCTCGTTGTTTTGCCTATTACTTGAGAGGCGGACTTATACCCGGCAGCTGGAAGAAAAATATAAGCACCCGTATTTAAATTAGTAACTTGTACTCCCGGAACACCTCCGGATGAAGTGAAAGCCATACTACAAGAATTTACTAACTCTAACATTTCTTCATGCGTTGGCATACGCCATTTTCCTCCAAGCCTTGTATAGGCGACATCGTCCTCCGGTTCCAATATCCGCTTCCCATCCATTATTGAACCTTGGCTATCAACAGTTCCAGGAGGGAATATATCAGATGCATAATATTTGGTGAATTTTGTTGGATATAACCTATCTCCCCACTTATACGTTGACCAATCATACCTTTCTTTGGGTTCTATTTCTCCAAAAGAAAAGTAATCACCAAACTCTTCAGGAGAAGAAGCACCAATATTGCAATCGGCCCAATATACACTTAGACCCAAATCTACTGCTCCAACTGGAATTTTATTCAATACATTCACAGTACAGACATCTTCTACATTACCATTCATGACTTTAATTTCTGTACTGCCTTCAGAAATTGCTGTAATAACTCCGGCTGATACAGTTGCAACTGACGGGTTTGAAGATGACCATGACAAGTCTATATGCGTTGCATCGCTTGGAATTAAGGAAACCGAAAGAGTTTCAGTATCTCCAATATACAACGATATCTTTTTAATATTCAACGAAATGCTTGTCAATTGAATTTCACTGGCTTCGCCATTAACCGGGCGTATCGGGAGACCGACAAAACGATAGCAATTCTCTACGGAAAAATTGGAGGAATTGCTAAAACATAAACGCCATGCATCCATTGGGTTTCTATAAAGATCTGAAGACCAATAAAAGCCAGATGAATTAAAACACGCTATACCATCGGACCATTTTTGCATCCCTACCATGGGTAAAAAAATGCATTTACCATTAAGTTTACTGGTTATGACATAGCCATTCATCACGCCTAGTTTAGCAAATGTCCAATTAGTATTCTTATGCAGTTCCTCAATTTCCTCTTTTGTTGGCATACGCCACTTACCTCCCAATATACATACAGCGGCATCATCTTCCCGAGCGAGTCTCGAACGATTGTCAACGTATCCATATGAGTTATCATTAACATATTTTTTCAAATTTAAATTTCCTCCGTTGCCCCATTTATAGTTTTCCCAATAAAAAGTACTTTTTGATGATACTTCTCCCCATGCGTAATAATCACCACTTTCTGCTGGTGTATTTGCACCAAGATTTGTCGTAGCCCATTTGACTGATAACCCCAAATCAACACCATTTGGAGATGTGGAGATCACAGCAATTTCGCAGACTTCGGATAATTGCCCAGAATGGACGGAAATCTTGCCTGTTCCTTCAGCAACTGCCTTTACAACCCCATTATCAACAGTAACGATTGAAGGAGTTTCAGATTTCCATGTAATACTATCTGTTGAGTTCGATGGAGTGATGGTCAGATACAATTTAACGCATTCACCAACCAATAGAGACACAAATGTCTGATCTAGTTTTATGCTTAAGGTCGGAACTGTCACCGTGACAGCACATTCTGCAGTCATACCTCCGCATTTGGCGGTTATTGTTGCATTTCCGGCATTGATAGCGGACACATTACCCTCTTCTGTTACCTTGGCAACGTTCTCGTCAGACGAAAACCATATCACGTCCTTGTCGGTGGCATTGTCTGGTTTTATAGTTGCCGTCAACTGTGCGGTCTTACCTACGGCCAACGATAGAGCGGTTTTGTCAATTATTACGGAAGAAACCGGGACGATCACGGTTACTGCGCACTCGGCTGTTTTGTCTCCGCACTTGGCTGTTATTGTAGTCAACCCGATCTTGACAGCGGACACCTTGCCGTCGGCCACCTTGGCGACCGACTCATCAGATGTAGTCCATATCACGTTTTTGTCAGTGGCATCATCAGGCTTCACCGTGGCGGTTAACTGCGCAGTCTCGCCTACGGCCAGCTCAAGTGAAGTTTTGTCAATGGTAACAGATTCAGTGTTAACAGTAATGGTTACTGTACAATCCGCTGTGTAGGTACCAGATTTGGCGGTGATTATCGCGGTTCCTGACTTCTTTGCCGTTACCTTGCCATCAGCCACGGTTGCGACTGAGACATCAGATGAGTTCCAAGTTATTGTTTTATCCGTGGCATTGTAAGGGCTTACCGTTGCGGTTATCGTTTCCGTCTCTCCGACTTGCATTGACAGTGATGTCTTGTCAAGAGTGATTGACGTTACGGCCACCACTTTTGTAGAGACCTTCACGGTACAAGTCGCAGACTTGCCACCGGCACTGGCAGTGATTGTGGCAGTGCCTTCTTTAATGGCAGTGACCGTGCCGGAATTAACATTGGCGACAGAGGCGTTAGACGATGCCCAAATCACACCGTCATATTCAGCGTCCTTTGGCAGGACGGTGGCGACGAGGCTGAAGGTCTCGCCCTCAACCATTTCGATGGTCGCTGTATTAAGTGAGACAGATGAGACTTCCACTTGAGTCTCTTTCTCGGTACATCCTGCTAGAAAGCATAGAGATAATACCAAACTTAACAATTTACTAATTTTCATGTGTTAATGTATTTAAGTGTTAATTTCTATCAAATAATAACAACATAGGTCTTAACATTTATGTCTATTATCCCCAAAGGTAAACCGAAACCAATAGGATAATGCACAATTTCCAACCATCATATTATGCAAAGCAATCATTGACATAAACAAAGGTCAATTATTTCTTTCCAATGCGACTCCGACAATGATTAAGGGACCTGCCCCTGATTAAGTTAGTATATACAAAGAAAGTGTGGAGCCGATTCGTTTATCTCTGAAGAGGCTCTGACAAAGCCCGAAAGTAAATAAAACGGAAACAATCCCCACACCTGTATCGTTGAGTGTGAGGTACACGCAAGCGAATACAGATGAAATGGTGTTGTCGTTTACCCTACTTTCTATGGAAACTGTCAGATTTCTTCAGAAGGATAGTGCGAAAACACTTTCATCAAATATGTCTGTTTCAGGCCATCGGGCCTAAAACGGTGCTAAGATAGTGATATTTTCGGAATTGACAACACCTGCCGGATTGTTTCCGGTTGGAAATTAGTGAAATACTGTGGAGGGGAAAATGGTATGGATGTTCTTTACCTATAAAGATGCTATAATACCCATAGATGATAAACGATATCCATTCCCATAGGCTAAATGAACGAGATTTCAAGAACATTGCTCTCATCTTGTCCTCAAACTTTATTCGCACTTAGAATCTGTTTTGATTTATTTGAAATG
>DBKH01000099.1:13104-31725 GCA_002297815.1 Bacteroidales bacterium UBA755
CAAACAAATCAAAACAGCTTCTTAGTTTCCTTTATTCGCCAAACTAATTTGATTTGGATGATGAAATTATTTTGTATATCTTTGCAATACAGAAAAGATCTATGCAGCATGAAGTCTTAAGTTCCTACTTGAGGGGTTAGTAGTGCTGGTGGATCTTTTTTCATATTCCACTTTTTCTAAATTCAGCCGGAACGAATCGCCAATGGCGATATGGCATACGCCAACGCTCCTTTGCCGTATCTGGTAATGTACTTTTGTCTATTTCAAACACCTCAACTTCATCCACGTCACGAATCAAGTCTAAAATATGGTTGAATAATCTTTCTTTAGCCAATGTCTTTCTGCCAGGGGCCATCCCTCCTTCTGAAGTCACCAGATGCATGTTATTCATTCTGAAAGCCATCGCTCCCAAGATGATGTCCATGCACTGCTGAACAACATGTTTATGGGAATCAATTTCAGATATATCATCATGTCTGATCTTGATACGAGCCTTCTTAAATTGTTGCAATTCCTGAATATAGTAAAGATGGGCTTTGAAATCATCATTCTGTTCCCTCGTGTCTGGAATTTCGTCAAAGAATAACCTCAGATTAACATCCTCATCTACATACTCGTCCTTGTAGGCCAGACCGAATGCATGCTTGATAAACTGATAATAAAGAAGATGATACTGCATGGCATCAGAATGGGTTCGCATCAACTGATTGGTTGCTTGGAACATAATACGAATCTTAAGTTTTCCCTGCTTTATAAAGTGGAAATACAATTCCATCATTTCTTTGTACTTGTTCAAATAGTTTAAGGACACTTTTGTCCATTTGATCTCACCCAAAAGGTTAAGTTCATGTTTCTTGGAATCCAATGCTTCGCGTATCATATCGTAATCCGAGCTTCTCACAAGCACTCCACCGTAAAAATGAGAGAATAACTGACCTCTTGACAATGATTCATCACAATATATGAAGTATTCCATAGTTCTTTAATATTCAATGATATATTTCTGTGTGGTTCTTGTTGTATTCGTAACCACATATCACGAATCACAAGATAGTGATATTTTCGGAATTGACAACACCTGCCGGATTGTTTCCGGTTGGAAATTAGTGAAATACTCTGGAGGGAGAAATGATATGGATGCTCTTATACTTATAAAGGTGCTATAATACCCATAGATGATAAACGATATCCATTCCCACAGGCTAAATGAACGAGATTTCAAGAACAGTGTTCTCATTTTGTCCTCAAAACTTAACCGCATGTGCTTTTGGTTCTGCCTTAACCAAAAGAAACGGAGTGAAATAGGAAAACTGACAAATATTTACTACTTTTGTTTCTATGTCATGAACTATTTGATATGGGTAATTTCATGGATATCCCAGTGAAAATTAACTCGTTACGGTTCAGTAACGACATGCATAAGGTAGATTGCAAGAATGATGTGCTGACTCTGTTGTGCCATCTTGGCTATTTGTCTTTCAATGACGAGACAAAGTGTGCATGTATCCCAAATTACGAGATCCGTCAAGAGTTTGAGGCCGCAATCGCTGATTCTGGTGGGCATCAACTATAACAAGAACACAAAGAAGCATAGCTGCATCATCGAGAAGACAACCAAAGGCAGTGCTGAGGGGTAGTTAGGCTTTTGACTTCTTGGTGCAGCAGTACTGGGAGAGGACGATGCCGAGGACAGCGACGAAGACTCCGAGCCATTGGATCAGGGAAAGGTGCTCGCGGCCGATGACTTCGGCGACAAGGGCGGTGGCGACGCACATCATTGCGAGGAACACGCTGGACTTGCCGACACCTAACTTCTTGATGGCCATTGCCCAGAGGGAGAAGGCAAGGCTGGAACAGAGGACTGCCAGACAGAGAATCGGCTCAAGGACTTCCCAAGAAAGGAGTCTGGAGTCAAAATCCTCTATGCCTTTTGTCAGGAAAAACGGCAGGAAGTACAGTGAGCCGATAAGGAACTGGTACATCACGATGACCTGCGGTTTGTAGCCGTCTGCGAGGAGTTTAGTAAGCGAGGCGTGACCGACTTCCGAGAACACGGCTATCATCAGAAGGATGACACCGAGAATGAAGTTCTGTGGGACACCTTCATTGCCACCTTGTTTTAGAAGGACAAGGCAGATTCCACCCAAAGTCACAGCGATTCCGAAGCCGTTCAGGAGCGAGATACGCTCTTTGAAAAAGAGGGCACCGGCTCCAACTGAGAAGATCGGCACGGAGGCGATGATCATGGCACTGATGGTCGGAGAGCCAGTCTCCTTGATGCCGTAGGTCTCGCAAAGGAAATAGATAAGCGGCTCGAACAGAGCGAGAAACGCAAACTTAACTAGGTCCTTGCGGGCGATAAAACGGAAAGCTTTTGTGAATATGTTGAAGAGCAGGAGGATAACTCCCGCAACAAAAATCCTGATAGGAACAAAGTAGAAAATCGGAACTCCCAGAGCGATAAGCCTGTCGCTCCAGATGTAGGACATTCCCCAAAGCACAATGGCAAAAACGGACAGCAGATAGACTACCGCCTTGTTGTCGCATATACTTTTAGTAGCGCTCATACAGAACAAAAAAAATCAAATTACCTTTCAGATTTACAAAGATAATCAAATTTTTCTTTCAGAAAGAAATAATATTCAGATATTCACTAACATTTTAGCAGTCTCAAAGAAATGCGCTTACGATCGAGATCAACATCAAGGACGCTGACGCTGACCTTCTGGTGAAGCTTGACTTTCTGGCCACGCATCTGAGAGACATGGATGAGGCCATTCTCATGGATGCCGATGTCCACGAACGCACCGAAGGCGGTCACGTTGGTGACGATTCCAGGCAGTTCCATGCCCGGTTTCAGGTCATCTATCTCGTGGATGTCATCAGCGAAACTGAACTCCTGAGCACTCTGGCGAGGGTCACGGCCAGGCTTTGCCAATTCTTTAAGAATATCATTGATTGTAGGAAGGCCGAACTCTCCCTCAACATAAGCTGACGGATCAATCTTCCCTATCAAAGCCTCATTGCCAAGCAGTTCCTTGGTGCTGACACCAAGATCGGAAGCCATTTTGTCAACTATATGATAGCATTCCGGATGCACAGCTGAATTGTCAAGCGGATTCTCAGCGTTCTGGATTCGAAGGAAGCCAGCGCACTGCTCGAAAGCCTTCGGGCCGAGCTTCGGTACCTTGCGCAATTGCGAGCGGGAAGCGAAACCGCCAATCGAGGTACGATAATCCACGATGTTCGAGGCCAATGCCGGGCCGATTCCAGAAACATAACTCAGGAGATACGGGCTTGCCGTGTTGAGATTAACTCCGACACTGTTCACGCAGATGATCACCGTGTTGTCCAGTTTCTCGCGCAGCAGATTCTGATCCACATCGTGCTGGTACTGCCCAACTCCCAATGACTTAGGGTCAATCTTGACCAACTCGGACAGCGGATCCATCAGACGGCGGCCGATCGACACTGCTCCACGGACCGTCACGTCCTCATCAGGAAACTCCTGCCTAGCGACCTCGGAGGCTGAATATATCGACGCTCCGTCCTCGCTGACGGTGAACACCTTGACATTCTCCGGGATCCCGACACGCTTTATGAAATCCTCGGTCTCGCGGGAGGCCGTGCCGTTCCCTATGGCGATGACCTCGATGGCATATTCATCAATCATCGCAGCCACGGCCATTATCGACTTTATCTTCTCGCTCTGAGGAGGATGCGGGAATATTATCTCGTGGTGCAGGAGGTTGCCTTGCTCGTCCAGACAGACGATCTTGCAGCCGTTGCGGAAGCCAGGATCAATCGCCATTGTTCTCTTCTGACCGACCGGAGCGGAAAGTAAAAGCTGAGTGAGGTTCTCTCCAAAAACATTAATCGACTCTATGTCTGCCTTTTCCTTGGCCTCCTTGACGATTTCGTTGGTCAGAGACGGTTCCAAAAGACGCTTGTAGGCATCATCGACAGCCAAACGGATCTGCTCCGCAAGCCTGGCTCCCGGATAGCGGTGTTCTTGGCAGAAATCGTAATAAATTTTGTTGCCGCACTTCTCAGGATCGGCATCCAGGCCAATCGACAAAAAGCCTTCCTTCTCAGCGCGCAGAATCGCCAACAAATTGTGAGACGGAATCCTCTGAAGCGGCATGGAGAAATTGAAATAAGTCCTGTACTTCGAGGCCTCGGCATTGTCTGAAGCTGCCTTTGTGGCCTTGGACTCGATCCTTCGGGTTCTGAATATGTGCCTGAGGTTCTCGCGTACTGTCTGCGACTCAGAAAGACGTTCCGCAATGATGTCTCGTGCACCGGCAAGAGCCTCCTCAACGGAGCCGACTTTGTCACCGACATATTTGCGTGCTTCGGTCTCAGGATCAGCCACCTCAACCTTCCACATCTTGTCAGCCAAAGGCTCCAGACCTTTTTCCTTCGCCATCGTCGCACGGGTTCTGCGCTTTGGCCTGTAAGGCAGATATAAGTCCTCCAACTCACTGGCCGCCACGCAGTTCTCTATCTTGACGCGAAGCTCTTCAGTAAGTTTTCCCTGATCGGCAATCGTGGACAGGATTCCAGCCTTCCTCTTCTCCATCTCGGTGAACACGTCGTTCCAGTGCTTGATCTCGGCGACAGCCACATCGTCCAGTCCTCCGGTCTTCTCTTTCCTGTAGCGGCTAATGAACGGAATCGTGTTGCCTTCCTCGAAAAGGTGGACGCAATTCTCGACCTGCCAATCCTTTACTCCGATTGCGCGGGCGATATAGTCAATATAGATATTTTTCATATTCAAAGTGTTATCAATTAATCCTGCGAGACAACCTTAAGCTCGTCCCTGTAAGCCGAGAATATCTTGGATTTCGAGACGAACCCGACGTAGGTCCTGTCGCGCCTTACCACTGGAAGGTTCCATGCCGAAGTCACCTCGAATTTCTTCATCACCGAGTCCATCTTCTCATCCTCGTAAACATATTCCTCAGCGCTGCGCATGAAGTTGAAGACATGGAGGGTCTCATATTCATCGGTTCTGAACATATCCTTGCGGATGTCCTCCAATGAGACATAGCCTTGGAAGCGATCAACCGAGTCAAGGACAGGGAATATGTTTCTGGTGGATTCGGAGACAACCTCGACAAGCCGTCCAAGTGTGTCATCTATCTTGACGGTGGAAAAGTCTGTCTCAATCACATCGGACACTTTTAGCAAGGTCAGCACAGCCTGGTCGCTATCATGGGTAAGGAGTTCTCCCTTCTGGGCGATTCGCTTGGTGTAGATGGAATATTTTTCAACTATTCGAGTGGTCCCGAAGGAAATTGTCGAAGTTAGAATCAGCGGAAGGAACAAGTCGTAACCTCCTGAGATCTCAGCGATAAGGAAGATTGCCGTCATCGGGGCTTGCATCACTCCGGCCATCAGCCCGGCCATCCCGACTAGCACGAAATTCTGCTCTGGAACACTCATCAGAGTGCCGTCAAAGAGCAAGTTGAGGGTTCTGGACACCACGAATCCGGCAATCGCACCGACAAAAAGCGTCGGACCGAAAGTTCCGCCCACTCCCCCACCAGCATTGGTCAACGTCATCGAAAACACCTTAAGCAGCAGAATCAAGAGGAAGAAAACCGGCACAGACCAAGGACTGTCAGTCAGAAAGGCAAGCGGGGTTTGCCCGTCCAGAGAAAGCTCCTGTCCGTTGAGCAAAACTCCCAACGACTCATAGCCTTCACCATAGAGCGGTGGGAACAGGAATATCAAGATTCCAAGCCCGACAGCACACAACGCCCATTTCAGGAATGCATTGTCCATCTTCCCGATCCTGTCCTCTAACTTGAGGGTCGTGCGGATGAAATAAATGGAACATGCTCCGCAGAAGAGTCCAAGAATGATGTAATAAGGAATATTCTTGAGCACAAACGGGGTCAGGGTGCACTCGAACGGAGTCGAGGAGCCAAGGAATATGTACGAGACCACTGTGGCTGACACTGTCGAAAGCAGCAGCGGCATCATTGAGGTCATCGAGATGTTGAAAAGCAGGATCTCCAGCACGAAGAGGACACCAGCGAGAGGGGCCTTGAATATTCCCGCGACGGCAGCGGCAGCACCACAGCCCAACAGTACGGTCATACTCCTGTACGACAGTCCCATGTAGCGCGCGAAGTTGGATCCGATGGCGGCACCTGTGTAGACGATAGGGGCCTCAGCCCCGACTGATCCACCGAATCCGATTGTGACGGAACTGGCCGCGATCGAAGACCACATGTTATGCGGTTTGATCCTTGATTCGTGTCTGGAAACAGCCTGAAGGGCCTTCGTGACTCCGTGGCCGATCTTGTCCTTTATTACATATTTGCAGAACAGCATCGCTAGAAGCATTCCGATTCCCGGAAGGACAAGGTAGTAAAGAGCTCCGTCCAGAGCCCCACCGAAAGCATCGTGAAGGCCTTCCTGAATCACCGAAATCAAGGTCTTAAGCAGCACAGCGGCAAGCCCGACCACGATTCCGACAACGAGGCTGAGCACCAAAAGCTGGTTCCTTTCGGACCAACGGGATATGGGGTTAAACTTTGGCATATTCGTACAAATTTAATTATTTTTGCGATAGAGTAAAACATTTAACATTCTTGCAGCGATGAAAAAAGTGATTGTTTCGCTGGTAGCGTCCCTTTTGGTCGCCCTATTGGGGATCATCGGGCTGAACATATTCAAAGACTCTAGCCCAAGAGAAAGAGTCAAAGCCGAGGATGGGAGCAAGGTCATCATGGAAGAACTTAGCTTCTACCGGCATGGAGACAAGATTTTCGGCAAGGTCTTCAAGCCTACCGATGAGAACGGATTTTTCCCAGATTCTTTGGGGCCAAGGCCGGTAGTGGTCTTTTTCCATGAGCCGTTGAAGACTGCGTTCCCGGAAGGGCTCGTGAAATCACTTGTACCAGAAGGACTTGTCGGCTACACAACAGCGTTTCACGAGAACGCCAAAGACATAACTTTCATGGTAAAGAAAATCGGCAGGGAGAAGTTCGCTGACTCTGAAAGGATTATCCTGATTGCGGACACTTTCTCTTCCGAGGATGTTGTCAAGGCTTCCTACAAATTAGGGAAAGCAGTGAGCGGTCTAATTCTGTTTGAACCAGAGCTTAGCGAAAAGGCTGGCAGACTTATACCTAAGTTAGGCTATGAGGTTCTAACAATTGACTCCGCTGGAAAGACTTCGGCAAGATCGTCCATCCTTGATTATCTTGAAACTAGAGGTGCTTTGAAATGAAAAAGACACGGTTCGGAATTGTCGGTACAGGCCGCATCAGCGACTGGGTTCTCAAGGGAGCGGTGATGGAGCCTCGCTTCGAGGCGGCAGCGGTGTGCTCACGTTCTCAAGAAAGCGGGAAGGCGTTCGCTGAGGCCCACGGGATTGGAAAGGTTTACACAGACATCAGCGAAATGGCCTCTGACCCAAACATTGATGCCATCTACATCGGCACGCCAAACAGCACGCATCATGATCTTGCGATTCTCTGCATGGCTCACGGCAAGCACGTGCTGTGCGAAAAGCCATTGGCTTCCAATGCTCGCGAGGTGGGCGAGATGATTGACGTGGCAAAGGCCAACGGGGTGATGCTGATGGAGGCTATGATCTCTACGCTGTGCCCTAATTTCGTGGCGGCTAGGGAACGTCTGGCGGAGATGGGAAGCGTGCGTCATTACTTCGCGTCGTTTTGCCAGTATTCTTCGAAATATGACCTGGTCAAGAGAATCATAGCGGGCGAGGACAATTCGGCTGTGCCGAGTTCGCTTAATCCGGATTGCTGCGGTGGGGCGCTGATGGACATAGGAATATACCCGATCTATCCGATGGTTTCGTTATTCGGGAGGCCTAAAGGGATCAATGCGGAGGTGACGACTTGCGAGGTGCCGGTTGACGCCAGGTGCTTCGGCACTTCGGCAAGCTCAGTGACCGAGGCAGGCACTTCGGCTAGCACTGCGAACGAGGCCGGCACTTCGGCAAGCTCAGTGACCGAGGCGGATGCTGAGCCTGTCGAAGCATCCGGCAGGGACGGTTGGAAACGCATTGACCTGCAAGGGAGCGTGATCTTTGAATATGATGGGATGAGTGCTTCGGTAATATATTCAAAGATAGCGGATTCGCGGCTTTGCACGGAAATTTCCTGCGATGGAGGTATTCTTTCGTTGGACCAGATCCACATCTGCCGCCATGTCGAAATGACAAGGCGCGGCGCACCGACTTCTGGAAGAGCCACAGGCCCACAGGCAGTGGACATCTCCGTCCCCGTTGACGCTGACGAGTACCTTTGCGAGTTCCGTGAGTTCATTAATGTCCTAGAATCAGGCCGCCTTGAATCCTCAGTCAACAGCCTTGAGACTTCACTGATCACTTCCGAGATCCTCGAAGAGATACGCCGACAGGCCGGGGTGGCCTTTCCTACAGATTGAACTGGCTGGTAGAACCAACTCTTTGTGCAGGGCACTTCGGCAAGCTCAGCGACCAGCGGAACTCACTGTCCGCCAAGACGGTCGAAATAGGTCAGTACATCCTCCCATGTCTTGAAGGCATCTGAGCCGAAATGGATCAAGGTTCCCATGAAGTCAGAGGCTCCGTTAACATCAGGTTCAGCATCAATCAGATAATCAGCCAAAAGAAGATTCTTATGGTTGGTGACCGTGACACGGTTCCAGACAGGGACTCCTAGGTTGGACTCGCACCAGTTCACAGCCTTCTGACAAAGTTCAGGCGTGTTGTACGGGACACTAGCGACAATGTGAACATCATAGTTCGCGGCAAGCGTGGCAACGGACTTCGCGAAACCGCTAGAATGGTTTATAATCCTGTCACTCAGCGAGATGAACAACACTGGTTTCTGCACGTTTCTCTGCCTGTCATCTATCCACTGGATTACTGGCATAACCGAATGGAGAATAGCGTTGTCATTCAGGTAATGCTCCCCATCGAATCTTATCGCCTGTGGGTAATGCTCACTGAATAGATCGAAAGTGTGGACCAAGGTGTCGTGGATTCCGTAAAGTCCGAAAACCTTATCATGATCCTCAGCAGCACGTTCGAAGCAATGTGAACTAACTTCACGGAAGTGCTCTAGGAGGGTTTTCGTGACTAGAAACGATGTCTCTCCGTCCTGACGAGGATTGTGATACTCTTGCCTACCCAACCCGTTGTTTTTCAACAAAGTGTCAGCTAGTTGAAAGGCAGGGTTCACCAAAATGCGATCCACTCCGTAAAGCATCTCAGTGTACATCGCCCCCATTGAGGTTCCGATGATTATGTCAGGCTTTTCCGATGCGAGCTTATTCCTTAAAAGTTCCATGGCATCGGAAGGTTCCACCGGAAGGTCCGGTGCGATCACCTTCGCCTGGGGCATAAGCAGTCTCAATGTCTTGACACTTCCGTTCTGGCCGCTGGACGCGAATCCGTGCACATAGAGTATCTTTTTTCCGGCCATCAGGCCCGGACGGGCATATTCGTAAAGTTCCATAAGTCACTGCGGACTCGATTATCATCCGCAACCACAAAAATAATCATTTTAACAATCAAATGATTGGGCGAACGCTTGAAATTCATGATGGAAATGGCTATCTTTGAGAGATTGATTAATTAATGACACTAGCTATGACAGATCTTAACAAAATAGTAGAACTTTTCGCCATCGAGGGCGAGGTAAAAGAGATCAAACCGTTGGGCAATGGTTTGATCAACGACACGTATAAGGTTATCACCGAGGGTGATGCGCCTGATTATGTACTCCAGAGGATTAACAATGCGATCTTCACTGATGTTGATTTGCTTCAGAGCAACATCGAGGCTGTGACCAGACATATTCGTGAGAAACTGGAAGCCAATGGAGAGAAGGACATTGACCGCAAGGTACTGAGGTTCATCCCGTTGAAGTCAGAAGGAGAGAGGTTAGAGGCACTGATGAGCGACAAGCCTAGGACCTACTGCCTAGAGGACGGAAAGTACTGGAGGGTGTCGGTGTTCATCAATGACGCCTACACCTACGAGACTGTCAATCCGGAGTACTCTGAATATGCCGGTGAGGCTTTCGGTAACTTCGAGGCAATGCTCGCTGACATTCCAGACACGCTCGGAGAGACGATCCCTGACTTCCACAACATGGAGTTGAGATTGAGGCAGTTGGTCGAGGCAGTCAGAGAGGACAAGGCTGGACGTCTTCACGCTGATGATAAGACTGAGGAGCAGGAACTGCACAAGATTCTGGAGGACATCGACAAGTACGGAGTCCAGATGTGCAAGGCCGAGCAGCTTCACCGCGAAGGGAAACTTCCTAAAAGAATCTGCCACTGCGACACGAAGGTCAACAACATGATGTTCGACAAGGACGGCAAGATTCTGTGCGTCATCGACTTGGACACAGTGATGCCGAGCTATGTGTTCTCGGACTTCGGGGATTTCCTGCGCACGGCAGCCAACCCTGTGGCCGAAGATTCTCCGGAATTGGAAAAAGTCGATTTCGACATGGAGATTTTCAAGGCTTTCACTCGTGGTTACATAAAAGGCACAAAGCCATTCCTAACCCCGATTGAAAGAGAGAATCTGCCTTACGCAGCATGCCTGTTCCCATTCATGCAGGCCGTTCGCTTCTTCGCTGACTACATAAACGGGGACACCTACTACAAGATCAAGTACCCGGAGCACAACCTCGTCCGCACCCGCAACCAGTTGAAGCTCTTCCACTCGGCCCTCAGCAAGGTTCCACAAATGGCATCATTCATTGAATCAATAAAATAGAACACGAATATGAAACGCAGAGATTTTCTTAGGACCGCAGGACTGGCGACTGCCGGAAGCGGACTTATCATCGGAACAGGGGGACTCATTACCGGATGCACTGGCAAGGATGAGGGCAAGAATATTCCTAAACCATACAAAGTTGGCGGCACGGCTAGGATGAAGTTGAGCTTCGAGCCGTATGAGCTCAAGCTTCGGCACACGTTCACCGTAGCTTCATATTCAAGAACCACAACTCCGGATGTGCAGGTGAAGATTGAATATGACGGATTCACCGGCTACGGAGAAGCTTCGATGCCACCGTACCTCGGCCAGACCGTGGAGAGCGTCTGCAACTTCTTGAAAAAGGTCAATTTGGAGCAGTTCAGTGACCCATTCCAGATTGATGACATTCTGACTTATGTAGATGGAATCAACGAGGGTGACTCCGCAGCCAAGGCTGCCGTGGACATTGCTCTGCATGACCTTGTCGGGCAACTGATGGGGCAGCCATGGTACAGGATCTGGGGACTCAATGCGGCCAAGGCTCCGAACACAACGTTCACCATCGGAATCGACACTCCGGATGTGGTGCGCGAGAAAACCAAGGAATGTGCAGAGCAGTTCAATATTCTTAAGGTTAAGGTCGGGCTTGACAACGACAAGGAGATGATCGAGACCATCCGTGAGATCACCGACCTACCTCTTGCCGTGGACGCGAATCAGGGCTGGAAAGACAAGGAGAAGGCCTTGGAGATGATTTACTGGCTGAAGGAGCATGGGGTTGTGATGGTGGAGCAGCCGATGCCGAAGGAGATGATGGACGAGAACGCATGGCTGACCGAGCGCAGCCCGCTTCCGACATTCGCTGACGAGGCTATCCAGCGTCTCGCTGACGTTCAGAAAGTTAAAGGCGCCTACACCGGAATCAACATCAAGCTGATGAAGTGCACCGGAATGCGCGAGGCTTGGAAGATGCTGAACTACGCTCGTGCTGAAGGAATGAAGGTGATGGTCGGCTGCATGACCGAGACGTCCTGCGCTGTGACCGCTGCCGCCCAGCTCTCCCCTGCCGTGGATTTCGCTGACCTTGACGGCAACCTTCTGATAGCCAACGACCGATTCGAAGGAATGACTGTCGTTGGCGGAAAAATCACCCTTTCAGATCGTCCTGGCCTCGGACTCAAACTGCTGTAAGCCATGGCAATGAAAAGAAAAGAAATAGTCCTTTGGACGTTGGTAGCGATTGCGTTGGCAGCAAACATTTGGCTACCGAGGCATATGAGGTACAAGTACTCATGGGAAAAGGACTTGGCGCAAAGGTTGGCAACGGAGTTCTGCGACACAAGGGAGGATGTGAAGGAGTATATTCAGAAATACATTCCGGATGTCACCGATGAGCAGATTGACAAATGGACCGCTTCTGGGGAATTGGAATCGATGCAGATCGGAAAACGCACCATGTATTTCACCGCAGCCGCACGTAATCTATTCAGAATCAATCCGGAATTGGCTGCCATAAAGGCCGCAGCCGATGTTAAGGATCAGGATCTGTCAAAGAGCGGGACATCTCTGACGGGGCACGAAGCTATTGATGCTGTGACAATTCCTCAGATAAAAAAGCAGGTTTTGGAGAATATCACCTCAGGGAAGGAGAATCCTTATTTTGCCCTGCCAAAGAGGATGAGGGTGACATTCACCCTTTCGGTCCACGCCAACACGTTGCGGCCTGGCCAGACCCTGCGATGCTGGCTGCCGCTTCCTCGTCAGGACGTTCCTAGGCAGACAGATTTCAAATTCATCGAAGCTGGAGTCGATGGCGTGGCGTACCCGATTGAGAAACTGACGTTCTCTGAACCATGGCACCCTCACAGCAGCGTCTACATGGAGGCCAAGACTGTCAA
The DNA here is from genome assembly GCA_002297815.1 of Bacteroidales bacterium UBA755. GTDB lineage: Bacteria > Bacteroidota > Bacteroidia > Bacteroidales > UBA932 > Cryptobacteroides. The sequence continues at coordinate 25,747 of DBKH01000099.1, forward strand.
GAACAAACCTACCGTCTTCCATGAGATCTTTGAATATACCTCCAGCGGGGAATGGCATCCTATCGACTCCACTAAGGTACTAGCTTACAACACTTCTGATCCAGAGTATCAGGAATATACCGCTGAGCGCGAGCAGCATGTGATCTTCACTGAGAAGATCAAGGCCGCCACCGATTCAGTCACAGCCGGGATCGAGAATCCATACCTTCAGGCCAAGGCAATCTACACGTGGATCGACAAGACATTCCCGTGGGCATCGGCCAGAGACTATTCTACAATCGAGAATATTCCTGAATATGTCCTGACGAACCGTCATGGGGACTGCGGCCAAGTGACACTGCTTTTCATCACGATGTGTCGCTACAAAGGCATCCCAGCCAGATGGCAGAGCGGCCTGATGATGCATCCTGGGGCAGGCAACCTGCATGACTGGGGTGAAGTCTATTTCGAAGGCTATGGCTGGGTTCCAGTTGATCAGAGTTTCGGAATCACCTCATACGGTGGGGATTTCTTCTTTGGAGGAATTGAGCCTTTCAGGATGATTGTCAATTCGGATTTCGGAGGCAATCTCGATCCTGAGAAGAAGTACCCGCGCAGCGACACCGTTGATTTCCAACGTGGTGAAGTCGAGTGGGACAAAGGCAACCTCTACTTCACTCAGTGGGACTACGACTTCAAGATTGAGTATCTGGACTAATATATTCTTCCATGGGGCCCGCTCTGAATATTTAAATATTTTCATGCAGGATTTAGGTATTTCCACGTTATATACTGTGAAACCTCCTCGAAACGGAGGGAGACGAATTAAATATAACGTTTGACATGAAAAGAATTCTATTTGCCCTTATGGCAATTGCAGCCACAATCAGCTGCGAGAAAGCAGCGGTTGACGAGCCGGCCACCACTGAAAGAAAGGACATTGTCCTAACACGCGCGGAACAAGAAATCCTGACATCAGGTGGGGAGTTCTCCTTCAATCTATTGAAAGAGATGTACAAATCCGATGAGCAGTTGTTCCTGTCGCCTCTCAGCGCACAAGCCGCTTTGATGATGGTGGCGAACGGTGCCTCCGGAGAGACCTACGAGCAAATCGTAAAGACAATCGGTTATGAAAAATACAGCACCGAGGAGCTCAACTCCATGTACAGAAAGATAGTTGAGGGGCTCACAGAAGTTGACACTTCCACTGATTTTGAGATGGCTAATTCTATCTGGACGGCCAAAGGCATGGATGTGAACAAGACGTTCCAAGAGTTGTTAGCGGAAAACTACAATGCTGAATCTGGGGATGTGGACTTCCACTCTCAATCTGAAATTGACAGGATCAACAAGTGGTGCGATGACAAGACTCACGGAATGGTCCCATCAATAATTGATGGCCCGAATGGAAATCTTAAGCTTTTGATTTTAAACGCTTTGTACTTCAAAGGCCAATGGAGTCACAAATTCGACAAGAATAACACTTCCAAAGGCACGTTCAAATCACTGTCTGGAGAAGAAGTTCAATTGGACTTCATGAGGCAAACTGAGAAATTTAGCTATTCAGTGAATGAGGAATTCCAACTCTGCTCGTTGCCTTTCGGCAACAAGGGGTTCTGCATGGACATTCTTCTTCCTTGCAATAACGTGGACTTCATTGATTTCATTAATCATTTGGACTACAAGAAGTTCTCAGTCAACTTAGGAATGCTCCAGACCTCAGAATTAATGTTGTCGATTCCAAAACTCAAGTTCGACTATGAATGCCAACTTTCAGATGTATTGAAAAAGATGGGAATGAGCATGCCTTTCTCCCCTGAGGCCGATTTCTGCAACATCAACAACAAAGAAGATTTAACAATTTCTGAGGTAAAACAGAAGGCTGCTTTTGAGATGGACGAAGAAGGCGCTAAGGCAGCTGCGGTCACTTCGGTGGGGATGACAAATGGTGTAGGCCCAGCTCCATCAGTAATATTCTTTGCTGACAGACCATTCGTGTTCACGATAAGGGAAACAAGTACAAACGCTATTCTGTTTTTGGGAACCTACACTGGGGAGAAATAACCGCTTGGATTCCCCTGAGTAACATTCGATGGATTATTCGGAATTATGTGAAAAAGAGTTGGCCGTACTCTGCTCTAAATCTGACATAAAGGCCCAAGAGGTGCTGTACAAAAGGTATGCAGCTAGGGTTAATGCACTATGCTACCGATATGTCTCCGATGAAGAAGACGCCCGCGACTTGATGCATGATGTGATGATCAATGTTTTCAAAAATATTCACAAATTCCGATGGTCCGGAGAAGGCAGCCTTGGCAGTTGGATCATGCGGATCGCTGTAAACATGTCCATAGATCGGTTGAGGAGGGGGAAGAGGCTGAAACTATCGCACGCTGATACCATGACATTGGACAGAATAGCACCGGCAGAGGATGCACTAAGCGAGAATAGTCCCATTGATGTGCCCTCATCGGTTCTGCTTGAGATGGTCGCAACATTACCAGATGTGCAGAGGACGGTCTTCAACTTATATTGCCTTGACGGATTCTCCCATAAAGAGATTGCTGGAATGCTCGGCATTGCGGAAAATAGTTCTTCTTCCGCTTTGTCTAGGGCCAAGAATTGTTTGAAAGAACTGATTAAAAACTATCTGAATTCCAATCTATGAGAACAGAAAACAAATGGGAGGAAGCGGTCAGAGAAAAGCTGACTGGAGTAGAGAAAAATCTCCCAGAAGGAGATTGGATAGAATTTATAGCTGAATCAAAGGCTAGAAAAAGCTCAACTACCAGAGTGTTAGCTATTTGCTTTGGATGCGGGATAGCTGCGGCCATTCTTGCAGCAGTCTTGATGTTGCCGAGGCATTCAATGAATCATGGGTATAATAGTTCAGAACTTCCAGAGTCCCTTCTAGCGGAAAATATGGTTCAGAAGTCGGAGACTTCAGAAAACATCATCCAGAAGGAGCAGACTAAGATGCCTCAAGCCAGTCCAAAACGACATATAATGAAAGAGAATTCTAAATCTACTGACACTAAGGAAGTTTCAAAGGTTAGTTCAGAGGAGGCTCCTTCTGAGAAAGACAATGCTTTAGATGAAGTAATAACACCTAACGAAAGCAATCGGCAGGAAGATAACGTGCCCATGCCAGAAGAAGAATCCCGTCAAGAGTTAGACACCAAAGACACTTTCCTTAGCCAAGAGCATGATGAAGACAGAAAGATGGCAGGCAGACATAGTGTAAGCATCAGTTTGCTTGGAGCAGGCGGAAGAGGAACCGCAAGCGACAGAATCGAACAAGATGGCAACAATGGCAGCAACAATGGAAAAAACGAACCTTCAGACTTTTATGAATATGTCCACAGACGTCCAATCACATTCGGAATGTCCATAAGCTATGAATTGACTCCAAGGGTGTCAATTGTGACAGGGGTGGAATATTCCCAATACAGATCAAGCATAACCTATTTCAATAAAAACATTTCCTTTAATCAACGTGTCGGCTATGTGGGGATTCCTCTCAGGATTGATTATCAAGCCCTAAGAGCAAATCATTTTTCCGTCTATACCGGCTTTGGAATCAAAGCCGACTGGTGCGTCAAAGCCAGCGGTGTTGAAGATGACTTGACAGACAAAGGATTGAATTGGACTGCCTACGCAACAGTCGGGGCACAGTACGAGATAGTGAGTGGAATAAACATTTTTTTCCAACCGGAACTCTCTTACTATTTGAATGGCGATAGCCACACCCCGCAAACCTACAGAACAGAGAATCCGGTTATGGTTTCAGCGGTGCTAGGACTTCGCCTGTCGCTTGGAAATTAGCGACAACGTGTCCTTATCTAATAAAGACACTTCGACAAGCTCAGTGTCCGGCAGATACGGAACAAAACTCCTGTCAAGGACAAGACACGAGAAAACCCATTCACGAATTTTTGTAACGTGAAAAATTCATGAATGGGTTTTCTCGTGTTATTACCCCCGCGACATTTTGCCAATGTCCTTAAACCTGCGACATAACCTCAACCGCGGAATCGGGTATATTCATTCAAGCCCCTACTTTGCGGCAGGCGTCCGCGATGACCTTCTCGCTGCGGGCGATGAAGTCGGAGAGAGCCTTGCCTTTGAGGAGGCCGTTGGAGAGGAGGGCGAGGTCGATCACTTGCTTGAGGATGTCGTTGCCGGTCGCATATTCATCGACCACAGCCTGATGGGCATCTTTGATGGCCTGGCGCTCGTCGTTGATCCTCTTCTTCTCGTCCTCTGAAGCGTCCTTGCCAGGCTCGGCAGGAAGTTCCTGCATCGGGGTGATCTTGGACTTCGCCTCTGTGACGATTCCGGCCATGACAGGGTTCTCAAGGTTGACAGTGATGTTGAACGACTCCGGCATATTCCCGTAGAAATTCATTCCGCCTCCCATAGCGCTCATCTCGCGGTAACGCCTCATGAACTCGTTGCGGGTGATGATCACCGGAGCAGCGTTCTCACCGAGGTTGTCAGCCTCCACGAAGTAGTCGTTGCCCTTAGGCAGGACAGCCTTGAACATCGCGCTGAGGTCATCCTTGTCGGCCTGAGCCATTTCCGGCTTTACCTTCTCGCTCTTAGGGATAAGGTTGTCGATGGTGTCTGAGTCCACACGGGCGAACCTTGTGTCAGGGATCTTCTGCTCCAACAGGTTAACATAGTGGGAGTCAAGTTCGCAGTCCATCAGGAGCACATCGTAGCCCTTGTTCTTGGCCGCCTCGATGAAAGCGTACTGCTCGTCGGTGTCGGTGGCGTAGAGGTAAACGACCTTCTTGTCCTTGTTGGTCTGGTTCTCTGCAACGGCCTTGCGGTAGTCCTCAAGTGAGAAGTACTTGCCGTCCGTGTTCTTGAACAAGGCAAATTTGAGTGCCCTCTCACAGAACTTCTCGTCGGAGAGCATGCCATATTCAATGAATAGCTTGAGGTTGTCCCACTTCTTTTCCCAGGCGTCGCGCTCGTTCTTGAAGATTTCTTCCAGCCTGTCGGCCACCTTCTTGGTAATGTAGGTCGAAATCTTCTTGACATTCTCGTCGGCCTGCAGATAGCTTCTAGAGACGTTCAAAGGGATGTCCGGAGAGTCGATGACACCGTGAAGGAGTGTCAGGAAGTCCGGCACGATGTTGTCCACGTGGTCCGTGACGAACATCTGGTTGCAGTAAAGCTGGATGTTATTCTTCTCAATTGCCATCCTGTCCTTGATCTTAGGGAAGTAGAGGATGCCGGTGAGGTTGAACGGATAGTCCACGTTCAGGTGAATGTAGAACAGAGGATCTTCCTTCATCGGGTAGAGATCCCTGTAGAACTTCATGTAGTCTTCATCCTTAAGCTCGGAAGGCTTGCGAGTCCAAAGCGGCTCGATCTTGTTGATGACGTTATCCTTGTCGGTGTCAACATATTTTCCGTCCTTCCATTCCTGCTCTTTGCCGAAGACAACCGGAACCGGCATGAACTTGCAGTACTTGTCCAGAAGCTGCTGGATCTTACCCTTGGTGCCATAGTCCTTGGCTGCCTCATCATCGAGGTAAAGGGTGATGACAGTACCTCTCTCGTTCTTGTCGCAAGGTCCCATCTCGAACTCAGGATTGCCTTCGCAGCTCCAGATCACACCTTCGGCACCGTCTTTCCAGGAAAGGGACTCAATTGTCACCTTCTTGGCAACCATGAAAGCTGAGTAGAAACCAAGTCCGAAATGACCTATGATGTTCTGGTCCTTGTACTTCTGGAGGAACTCTCCGGCTGAGGAGAACGCAATCTGGTTGATGTACTTGTCAATCTCCTCATCGGTCATGCCGATACCGTTATCAATGATTCTCAGCGTCTTGGCTTTCTCGTCAAGCTCGACACGAACCTTGAGGTCGCCCAGCTCGCCCTTGAAGTCACCGTTTGAAGCGATCGCCTTCATCTTCTGCGAAGCGTCCACCGCGTTCGCCACCAATTCCCTAAGGAATATCTCGTGATCCGAATAGAGGAACTGCT
>DBKH01000099.1:31788-34779 GCA_002297815.1 Bacteroidales bacterium UBA755
TTGCCATAATATCTTTTCCTTTTATATTTTACGAATATATTCATTCTACCTCGCTCCATGCGAGACTGGTGTTGGTCTAGTCAAAATATGTTCCAATGAAGGCGGACTGACAAATTGTCACTGTCCTATATTCCTTATATCCCCTGATATTCGGCAACACCGTGATAAGGAAGTCGTGCGTTTATCTACTTTATTATAATCACAATCAGGGATCGTTTCTAATGATGCAAAAGGTAATCAATAACCAATTTATCGAATATGAATTAGTTAAAGCCTTAACCGTTTATGGACAGTCAGAGGAACAAAAACAGGCAATAATGCTCTAGTTGATGGCAAAAACGCATACGACGGGATCATTATATGATGCAAATGCGCCAGTCAGATCACGCTGCGATCTTTGGCGAAATTTTGTTGCGATTTCGTTGCCGAAGAGTGGCAAGAGGAATCTTACGGTGACATTCTTGCGAGAAAGTGCTGCCTAAGAATGGTACAAGGAGGTGTCGGGCAACAAAGAAGCCAAAAGTGTTACCGTTAAGGACGGGAAATCGATGGTGATGGGACCCAAGAACTCAGCGGGAGAATATCCAGGTAAATATTTATGAATCATAGGACTTGGAATTGTGACGGACATTGACTAACTTTGGGTCGGGCATCGGAACAGCTTCGGTTTTCTTTCCCTGGGGCATGGGGTTCCGGTGTAGGTGAGGTGAAAGGAAAGAAGGGGGTAGAGAACTATGAATTACGGTTACATTCGTGTCAGCAGCGATAAACAGACTGTTGAGAATCAAAGGTTTGAAATCAATAACTTCTGTCAGAGGGAGCACCTATCCATTGATGGGTGGATCGAGGAGACTATCAGCGGAACCAAATCCTACAGTAAGAGGGAGTTGGGGACGTTGCTTCAGCGTGTGCGGAAGGATGATCTCATCATCTGCGCGGAACTTTCTAGACTGGGGCGTAATCTGTTTATGATTATGGAGATTCTCAACATCTGTATGACAAAGGAGTGCAAGGTATGGACGATCAAGGACAACTATCGGCTAGGGGAAGATATTCAGAGCAAGGTGCTGGCGTTCGCTTTCGGTCTTTCGGCAGAGATTGAGCGCAACCTTATCAGCCAGAGGACCAAGGAGGCATTGGCGAGGAAGAAGGCCGAGGGTGTGGTGCTAGGAAGACCGAAAGGACGAAAGACGGCACTTGAAAAACGTAAATTATACAGTAAGAGAAATTTGATATCAGAGCTGATGGCGGTTGGAATGTCTCAGCGCAAGATCGCTAAGATCTGCAAGGTGGACAGGAACACATTATGGAGGTTCCTTAAGGAAGTAAAATGACAAATTGCCAGCCACAATGGTTTTAGAAACCGGACATAGAACGGCACATTAGGAGAGACTTACATATCCTCCAATGAAAGGCATCTCACAATCCTTTTGTATCGCCTGATCCGCTTTTCTTTCTGGGTGAAATAACGGACTTTCTCATCCATCGTTTCTTTGTTGAATTTTTCAGGATTGCGTTTGACTTCAATGATTTCGATGTTTTTGTTATCGGAACCGACAGCGACAATGTCAATCTCACACTGCTGGTGGTTGCCTTTGGAATCAATATATCCTTTAGAATCCCACCAACTTCCGATCGCGCGATATTTCATTTCTTCCATCATCTTGGCTTTGAAATACCGTTCGAGAGTGTCTCCGGTATAGGTCGCATAGTCATCTGACATCACTTTGGCCAATAGAGGATACTGCCCTATCTCTATCATCATCTGATTCTTCTCAATGTAGCGGAACCAGAATCGCAAAAAGACATCGCTGATTTCGTAGCGAACTGTCTGCGATTTGCTCCCAGCCCACATAGGGCGTTTTTTCCCTATGAGATTGTATGCGTCCTCAAGTTTCGACAACTGTCCCCCTATACTTTTTGAGCCAAGGTATGTGGCGATTTCAGCCTGAGTGTTGTAACCTTCAGAGATGGCCTCTAAGATTGAGAAATATGTCCCATACTTCCTGCCGAACTCTTGAATAAGTAATTTGCGGCCTTCCTCAATGAACGGTGAGTCCGGTTTACAAATATATCCGATCATTCTCTCTTTGGTCAGAGCCTCTGCATCAACAAAGAGTTCAATGTATTTCGGAACTCCGCCAGTGTATGCGTAAAGCGCAAGAAGATCGTCATTTGTGTACTCTGGGGCATATTCATTCATCACCTCTTTGAGAACCGAAGGTGCGAAAGGATGCAATTTGATGGTATGGTCGTCCCTTCCGTACAACGGTTCTTTCTTATCTTTGAATAGTTTGGTCATCAGCGAATATATGGAACCACTCACCACAAGGTTGACATTGGCCCTCAAGCGAAACTGATCCCAATAATTCTGAATGTCGGAGAATATGGAAGGGTTGACATCGTTGAAATTTTGAAACTCGTCTATTACAAGCGTGAACTTACGATGCTCTCCAGCCTGCATCAGAATAGCGAACAGATCCTTGAATGAAATGATTCCGTCGGGGATAAAAACACCAAGCTTAGCTCGTATCTCACTGGTGAATTCCGCGCAGAGCACAGCCTCGTTTTTCTTTCCGACAAAAAAATACAAGTACTCCTCCTCGGACATAGATTTGTCTATCAAGGTGGTCTTCCCGATTCTTCGTCTTCCTGTGACAACCGTCAGCATTGAGTGGTTCCCGTAAGAGCGTTCCCTCATCTCACGAAGTTGCGCCAATTGTTCTGTCCTGTCAAAGAATTTCATATCCCATGTTTTTTATGACCGTAAAATTTACGGTTGTTGCAAAAATACTAAATATATCGGAATATTCAAATTCTTAATGAGTTAGTAATGCGAAGCATATTAGATAAATATTGGCTGAACGCGAACATATATGCTTATTTGCAAAAATTACCAAGTGACCTTGCCTGAATATAATAGTTGGTTGCAAGCATTATAAAAGAGCGAATAAGTTCTGCCGAGAATAGGAGGATTTCCTGCAGCCGAAA
>DBKH01000072.1:0-12198 GCA_002297815.1 Bacteroidales bacterium UBA755
GGTGAGAAGCGAGGATGGTTCTACTTGGTTCCGGCCATCGCGATCTGGTCGCTCTTCTATTATGCCGGCATCCACTCCACGATGTCGGGCGTGGTGATGGCTTTCCTAGTTCCGATGACCCCTCGGTTCAACGAGGCCTACTTCCACAGAAAGCGTCTCCAGTACATCCGCAGGCTTAATGAATATAATGGGATAGCCTCCACCTCCTCCGAATTTCCTAATGGTCCGCAGAGACATTGCCTGAGGCGTCTGTCCGCCATCTCCAGGGATTCCATCGGAATGAGTTACCGTCTTGAGCACGCCCTCGGCCCTTGGGTCAACTTCCTGATCATGCCGATCTTCGCCCTTGCCAACGCTGGTGTCGAGATTCCGGATGTGTCCTATTTCAACGTGTTCCAATTCGACCAGGCTCTGGGCAGCGTGAGCATGGGAATATTCCTTGGCCTTGTTCTTGGCAAGCCTCTTGGAATCTCCCTCGCCAGCTTCATCGCTGTAAAGCTTCATGTGGGAGAGATGCCGGCCAAGGCCTCTTGGGTCATGCTGATTGCTGTGGCCTGCCTTGGTGGTATCGGATTCACAATGTCGATTTTTGTGGACACCCTGTCATTCGGTGACCAGGCTCCTGAGATCACAGCCCGTCTTCGTGACATGGGCAAGGTGGCCGTTCTGATGGGTTCCCTTTGCGCTGGCATCTTGGGCAGCATCCTTATCAACATTGTCCACGGAATCGAATCAAAGAAAGTCAAGAATTAAGAATGAAGAAATATTATAAAATAGCTGAGCATGTGATCGCCATTAAGGCGGAAGACTCTTCCCCTGTGTGGACAATGTGCCCGAACTATACCCCTTTTGAATCTGAGGCCTCTGACTCGGTTGTCTGTTCATTGGAGTTCGTGCCACATCTTGAGGTTCCAGAAGCCGTTTTAGTGCATGATGTCTTGGAAAAAGGCTTCCCAAGGCTGAGAATTAGTCATTTTGACGGAGGTTGGATTGTGGAAATGTCCCCTGAGAGGGATCTTCCGTTTGTGGCTTGCCTTAAGGCATCGGAGGGATTTGAATCAGGGATGATTGAAGTGTTTCCCGGAAAGGAAAAAGCAACGCGTTTCGCTTTGGACAACGCCATGATGATGTTGTTTGCGCTGTCCACTGCTACCCTTGGCACATTGGAGATTCATTCTTCTGTTACCCTTTGGAATGGGAAAGGCTATGCCTTTCTAGGCAAGAGCGGAACAGGGAAGAGCACCCACAGTCGCTTGTGGAAAGAGAACATTCCTGGCTGCGAATTGCTCAACGATGACAATCCTATCATAAGGATCATTGATGGGCAAGCTCGCATCTATGGTTCTCCATGGAGTGGTAAAACGCCTTGTTACAAAAACTTAAGTGCACCACTGGGTGCAGTGGTGCGTATTAGCCAAAGTCCAGAGAACAAGATTCACCGTCTGAGCGTGATCGAGGCTTATGCATCAATGTTTTCATCTTGTTCCGCTTTCCGTGAAATCAAGGACACAGCGGACGGACTGCATGCCACTTTGGCTGAACTGGTTTCAAAAGTACCTATGTACTTGCTTGACTGTCGCCCTGATGCAGAGGCTGCTCATTTGTGCCATTCAACTGTGACAGGACAATGACCTCCGTACAACTTCCGAATGATGTCCTACTTTCTGGGGCGGAGGTTTTTCTGAACGAGGGAAGGGATGTTGTCCTTAAGACCAAGGGGAACAGCATGTTGCCTTTCATTCGAGGAGACAAGGACAGTGTGAGACTTAGAAAATCAGACAGCCTTGAGGTAGGAGACATTGTACTAGTCAGACTTCCAGGAAGATACGTGATGCACCGGATTATCTCATCAGCGGGTGATGATTTTGTGATGATGGGAGATGGTAATCTCGTTGGGACGGAGAGTTTCAATCGGAATGATGTGATTGGAAAGGTCGTGACTATCATCAAAGAGAATGGTAAGGAAGTGATTCCGGGAAAAGGCTGGCTTTGGAAGAAGTTACGTCCCGTAAGACGTTATCTGCTTGCTATTTATAGAAGAATATGTAATTGATCAAATACGATGAAAATTAAAGATGGATTTGTACTCCGTTCTATCGGAGATAACCACATGGTTGTGGGCGAGGGCTTAGCTCAGATTAATTTCAATAAGATCGTGTCGATGAACTCGACTGCTGCTTACCTTTGGAATAAACTTCAAGGCAAGGATTTCAGCAAGGAGGATGCTTGCTCGCTTTTGTTGGAAGCTTATGATGTCGATGAAAAAACAGCTGCCGCTGATGCCTCTGCACTAGTTGACAAATGGATTGAAAGTGGATTGGTAGAGGAGTAGTGAAGAGTCTGGGAAGCTGCCTTAGGAGTCTTGTTAGGATGTCTGTCCCCGCAAGGAGATGGATGTTGGCGTGTGTGCTTCTCGGAATTGTTCGCATCGCTGCCTCTTTGTCTTTCGTCTGGGTCTGCAAAGAGATAGTGGATGTGGTGACGGGCGTTTCAAGTGTCGCGCTTTCTGGCAGGATTACCTTGATGATCAGCATTATGGCTGTTCAGTTGTTTTGCAATGTGGCATATTCCTACTGTGAGAAGTACGGTTTGCTTTGCGTTCAGAACACTTTGCGAGCGGACTTGTTTTCCCAAGTATTGTCCAGTGAGTGGACTGGACGCGAGAAATTCAACAGTGGCGATGCTGTCAACCGTTTGGAAGAGGACATCAGGGTGGTGTCCGAATTGTTGTGCAGCCATATTCCCGGTTCCATTGTGACATCGTGCCAACTTGCCGCAGCTTCTGTCTATCTGCTTCTGATGGCTCCAGGTTTGCTGTGGATGCTGGTTCTGCTGATGGTGTTGGCTATCATTGGTTCGCGGCTTTTCTTCTTCAAACTCAGATCTTTAACATCAGACATAAGAACCCTAGACAGCGATGTGCAGCAGTTGATTCAAGAGAATCTCCAGAATAGGGTCGTGGCTTTGACATTGGTTGGAGCAACGAGGATTATGGGGTCTTTGGGCAGTCTTCAGGAACGATTAAAGGGCAAGACTGTTCGTAGGCTCAACTACAATGCTGTAGCTCGTGGTTTCATGTCCTTCGGATTCATGAGCGGCTACGCGTCAGCTTTTCTGTGGGGAGTCCTTGGGATCAGAAGCGGGACGGTGAGTTTTGGTATGATGACTGCTTTCCTCCAGTTGGTTGGACAGGTCCAAAGGCCAGTTGCAGACCTAGCAAGGGAACTTCCTGCGTTCATCCATGCGTTGACTTCCATTGAGAGACTAATGGAACTTGAGAGTCTGCCTGAAGAAGCAAATGGGCCGAAGTGGGAAGCCAACGGTGCTGTTGGGGTACGTTTTGACAATGTTTGTTTTGAATATCCAACCTCGCAAGGCGTAAGGATTCTGGATTCATTCTCCCACGATTTCTGTCCCGGAACCCTGACTGTGATTGCCGGACCGACGGGTGCCGGAAAGAGCACGATGGTTCGCCTTATGCTTGGACTCTTGAAACCTATGTCTGGAACTGTTTCTGTTTATGATGCGCATTCTTCATGTGAGGCTAGCAAATCTACTCGTGGTAATTTCCGTTATGTTCCTCAGGGCAATTCGCTGATGAGTGGAACAATACGTGATAATCTACTGCTTGCTGATGCCTCAGCTTCTGAGGAGCGCATGCGTTCTGCACTGCACACGGCTGTAGCTGATTTCGTTTTTAGCCTTCCCGATGGTCTTGACACGATTTGCGGAGAGTCCGGAGGAGGCTTGAGTGAGGGCCAATGCCAACGCATTGCCATTGCCAGGGCTTTGCTGCACCGTGGAGGTGTACTACTTTTGGACGAATCCACTTCTTCTCTTGATCCTGAAACTGAGACTAATCTTTTAGCTAATCTTCGCTCCTATGTCAAGAATGTTCCCGAATCTACTGACAAGTCTGATGCGCTGACAGTTGTCTTTATTTCTCACCGTGAGGCTGTCATGGCCTCAGCGGACGAGCTCCTGCGTTTGGGGTAAGATCTTTTCGTACAGGAAAACAGGTGAAACGATATTCCTAAGTTTTTTGTAAATTTGTATTCTTGCAGGTGTTGGGGATTCTACGTCTGCAATTTTATTTTGAATTACTCATAAGACATTGATATGGCGAAAAATAAGGTGCCGGAGGACACTCCGCTGATCAAGCAGTTTTTCTCTGTGAAGGCTCAGCATCCTGAGGCTGTGTTGCTTTACAGGGTGGGGGACTTCTATGAGTCTTACTCCGATGACGCAGTGCTGGTCAGCAAGGTTTTGGGCATCGTACAGACCAAGAAATCCAACGGGGACAAAGGCTACATCGAGATGGCCGGATTTCCGCATCATGCTTTGGACGTGTATCTTCCGAAATTAGTACGTGCTGGTTACAAAGTGGCAGTCTGCGACCAACTAGAGGATCCTAAATTCGCCAAGAAACTCGTAAAACGAGGAGTCACTGAACTTGTCACGCCCGGAGTGGCTTTCAGCGACCAGCTTTTGGATCAGAAGGAAAACAATTTCCTTGTTGGTTTGACTTTCGACAAAGACCAGTGCGGAGCCGCTTTCCTAGATGTCTCTACAGGCTCTTTTCAGGTGGCGCAGGGATCTTTGGACTACATCGGAACCTTGATTGCTTCGCTGAATCCTAAGGAGATTGTGGTCCAGAAAGGCTACGAGAAAGGTGTCAGGGAAAAGTACGGTGACAAGCTTTACGTCACCACTATTGAAGAATGGGCCTTTGTCTATGACGCTGCGGTTGAGAGACTTAAGAAGCAGTTTGAAGTAGATTCGCTGAAAGGATTCGCTGTCAATGGTTTTCCTTTGGGAATATGCTCGGCTGGGGCGCTGATAGTCTATTTGGAACAGACACAGCACACGGGTCTAAGGAACATCTGCTCGATTTCAAGGATAGATGAGGGAAAGTTCGTGTGGATGGACAAGTTTACGTTGAGGAACTTGGAGATATTCAATTCGTCTGTAGGTGGTGAGGGTGTGTCGCTCGTGAGCGTCATTGACAGGACCTCCTCTCCTATGGGTGCCAGACTTCTGAGAACTTGGCTCGCGATGCCAGTAATTGACATCAAGGAACTTAACAGCCGTTATGATGTTGTGCAGCACTTCCTAGAAGCCGATGAGGATTTGGAGAATATTCAAAGATATGTCGGTGGCATCGGTGATCTTGAGAGAATCATCTCCAGAGCTGCCACGGGGCGGATTGCCCCTCGCGAGGTTATGCAGCTTGGACGTGGACTTGCTAGCATGGAGCCGATAGCGATACTTTGCAAAGGACACGGTGTCAAGGCTTTGGATTCTCTTGTGGGCGGGATGAAAAACTGCTCGAAGCTTCTTGAGCAGATCAAAAAGACCATGACAGCAGACCCAGCTGCCGCTATCGGGAAAGGTGAAGTCATCGCATCGGGCGTTGATGCCGAGTTAGATGAATTAAGGAATATCTCATCCGGAGGCAAGGACTACCTCCTCAAACTCCAGCAATCAGAAGCGGAGAGAACAGGAATATCCTCGCTCAAAATCAGCTACAACAATGTCTTCGGTTACTTTATCGAAGTCCGGAATGCTTTCAAAGACTTGGTTCCACCGGAATGGATTCGCAAACAGACCCTTGTCAACGCTGAGCGCTATGTTACTAATGAGCTTAAGGAATATGAAGAGAAAATCTTGAGTGCGGAAGACCGAATCTATGCTCTTGAGACAAGGATTTACGGAGAGTTGGTTGCAGAGATCCAAAGGAATATCCCTGCGATTCAGACTAATTGCCGGATTATAGCGCGGTTGGACGTGCTTTCTGGTTTTGCTCGGTTGGCGCGGGACAACCACTACAACCGTCCTGAGATGACCAAAGATCTTACGCTTGAAATCAAGGCGGGCCGCCACCCGGTGATAGAGACCCTTATGCCAGCGGGGGAAGAGTATGTTCCCAACGACATATTCCTTGACAACAAGAAGCAGCAGATCATCATTCTGACCGGTCCTAACATGGCTGGTAAGTCGGCTCTGCTCCGGCAGACGGCACTCATTGTGTTACTGGCCCAGATCGGTTCGTTCGTGCCTGCGGACAGTGCTCGGATCGGGTACTTCGACAAGATATTCACAAGGGTCGGAGCCACTGACAACATCTCTCGTGGAGAGTCCACCTTCATGGTCGAGATGCTGGAGACATCTATGATCCTGCACAACCTTTCAGAGCGCTCCCTCGTGCTTTTGGATGAGATCGGGCGAGGAACTTCAACTTACGATGGAATGTCGATTGCGAGGGCTATTGTCGAATATATTCATGAATATGGTCGTGGGGCTAAGACGCTGTTCGCCACTCATTATCACGAGCTTAACGATCTTGAAGAGGTATATTCAAGAGTCAAGAACTTCCACATTGCTGTGAAGGAGGTAGGCACTCAGGTGATTTTTCTGCGCAAACTCAAGGAGGGTGGGACAGCGCATAGCTTTGGTATTCATGTCGCAAGGATGGCTGGGATGCCGAAAGAGGTCATCCAAAGCGCTGAGAACACTTTGAAAGCTTTGGAAATGAATGATTCCCAGCATCTTGTCAGTGCTAAGAAAGGTGAGATCAAGAAGCCTGTCCAAACAAAGGCCGGTACCATTGAGAGTGATGGCAGCCTCCAACTCTCGTTCTTCCAGTTGGATGACCCAACGCTCGGCTCCCTGCGTGACAAACTCTCTGGAGTCGATCTGAACAACATCACCCCACTTCAAGCATTCGATCTACTCCGTTCTATGAAGGAAGAACTCGGACTTTAGAGATCTAACCGTAGGAAATCGCGGGTGAGTCCGATGTACTTGGTCTTTGTCTGGGCTACATGGAAGCCCTTAGATAGGAAATTGCGCTCACTTGGAGTGTTCTGCGGATCAACAGTTGCGATGATGTGCTTTACTCCTGTGCTTTTAGCGAGGCTGATGGACCAGTCGATGAATGTGCGCTGGAATCCTCTGCCACGATAGTCATTGTCAACCGCTACCGCATCGAAGGTGAACACTTCCGAAGGGTTGAGGCTCAGGTCAGAAGCAAGGCTTCTCTCACTGCTTCGGTTGCTAACAATGACGCAGAATGCGGCCAACTGGCCATTAGGCGAGAATATCCCCGAAAGATAGTCAAGTTGCAGTGATTCAATAAGTTCCTCTCGGCTAAGCGGATAAAATAGATTCTTGTTTTCCATTTTGTCAACTACTTTGCTTTGAAGGCTTTCCACTGCGCTGAGGCTGTCGAACCCAAGGCGCTTCATCGTGAACCCGTCAGGCAGGTCGGAGATGACTTTGTTATATTCAGAAATCCCGTAGTCGAAGAGATAGAGTCTATTCTGGAGGTATTTTTCCGGGAACATGAATTGGTGGCTTGGTATGTGCCGCTGCCAGCCTTTCGCACCGCTGTTCTCTTTCTCCCGGTGCCTGATCCAAATCTTGTACAGTTCAAATACCTGTACGTAGGAAGACGATGTCGGCAGGATGTAGTTCTCTTGGATGTACGGATTGTTCATGAAGAGGAAGAAGCGGTAGCCGAAAAGGTCGTCCAAATCATCAATGCTGGCGATGTGGTGGCGGTAAAGCAGGTACAGGTTCTCGAAGAAAGTACAGTACTGTGCCACCTCAACGCTAGAGACATCTTTCCAGCGATCATAACTGTAATCCCCGTCTATCTCGCTGTTTTCCAGCACTTCATAGACTTTCATAAGCCGGTCGCTGTCGTGGAAATAGTTGTTCAGGTTGATCAGCATCTCGCTGCACGTGACCTCTGAGCCGTTCTTTAATTCAATAGCTATGAATATGGTGCCAATCAGCGTAGCCGCAAGCGAGAAGATTCCCACGGTTGCATCTTCTCCTGTCCGAAATGTTTGTACTATCAGTAGGCAAAGCAGCACTAGCACGAAGGACGCTATCACAATCAATATTGAAATGCTAGTTTTGTACTTTATCTTTTTCATGATGTATGAATATTTTTAGTGTCACTTTTTTTGGTGCGAAAAGCATTGATGTCTAATACTGACAAATATAACAAAAAACGACTATCTTTGTAAACTTATGTAGTATGAGGTTATTAATTGTGTGCCGAAGTTCCTTCTGACACGCAAATTAAGATGATTCAAAATCAGGAGCGACATGAAAAGGGTGCTGATAGTGACATATTACTGGCCACCGTCTGGGGGGTCAGGAGTGCAGAGATGGGTCAAATTTGCTAAATACTTGCCTGCGATGGGTTGGCAGCCTATCGTCTATACTCCGGAAAACCCTGAGTTGACGACCATAGACAAAACCTTGGCAGCGGAGATCCCAACTGAAGTCGAGGTTGTCAAAAGGCCAATCTTTGAGCCTTACGGAATTTATAGGAAGCTGATGGGAGAGGGCAGCACGACTGATCTAAAAACATTGACTGAGGCTAATGCAGGAAAGGATGAAGTCAATCCGATCAATGGCCAGAAGAAATCATGGAAACAGAAACTGTCTCTGTTCATCCGTGGCAACTTCTTTATCCCGGACCCTCGTGTCTTGTGGGTCCGCCCGTCTGTCCGTTTCCTGAAGAAATATCTTGTGGAGCATCCTGTTGATGCGATTATCACAACTGGTCCGCCTCAATCCATGCATCTCATTGGTTTGAAATTGTCTCGCGCCACGGGGATTCCTTGGCTTGCAGATTTTCGTGATCCTTGGACGAGGATGTTTTATTTCAAACATTTGGAGTTGACTATCTGGGCAGCAAAGAAGCATCACAAACTTGAGAAAGCTGTTTTGGATGGAGCAACGGCTATTATTGCTGTCTCTCCATTGGTTCAGGATGAGTTCAAGGCTATGACCGACACACCGGTAGAATTGATTACCAACGGCTATGATGAAGAAGATTTCAAGAAGGATTTTGAATTGGATGAGAATTTCAACATCACCCACACAGGTCTTTTTGCCTCGGACGGGAATCCAGAGACTCTTTGGAAAGTTTTGGCTCAAAAGTGTCAGGAGGATGATGAGTTCAGAAGGTCATTGAGAATCAGATTGGTGGGCAAGACAGACAAACAGATTACGGACTCGATAGAGGCTGCCGGGCTTGAGGCGAATCTAAAGGACTTCGGCTACCAGAACCATGAGACAGCTGTTAGGGAACAACTGAATGCTTCTATTCTGATTCTTCCTCTCAGGAAAGAACCAGAGTATAGGGCTGTTCTTCCTGGGAAGCTATTCGAGTACCTTGCCTCGCGCCGTCCGATTCTAGGGATCGGTCAGACAGACGGAGCAATGGCCAGAATTGTCACTGAGACTGGCGCTGGAGTGGTTTATGACTGGGATGATGAGGAGAAGATCAAAGCATGGATTGACTTCTGTTGGGATGAGTTCAAGAATGATGATCTTCATGATAACACATCAGACATCTCACAGTTCACGCGCTGCAATCTTACTGCCAAGTTAGTAGGTCTGCTGAATCAAATTACTGAAAAACAATAATTTACTTGAATATTCGAGAATCATGAACAAGACTTTGATAAAGAAGGTTGCGATTTATGCCGGGATTGTGTTTCTCTTCCTTGTTCTAGCTTATGGCTTTGTGCCGGAGGTCCTGACTGGTAAGATCGTCAATCAAAGCGACATAACAGGTTACACGAGTATGTCGCAGGAGGCTGTGACGTGGAACCGAGCTCATCCGGACGATCCTACTTATTGGACTGACTCCATGTTCGGAGGAATGCCAACGACCTCTTTCTATCCTTCAAATGACGGAGATTGGACACAACAGTTGTACAATCTTCTGTTGAAGGGTAAGAGGCCAGCGAACTGGTTGTTCATTTCCTTGTTGGGAGCGTTTTTGCTGATGCTTTCGCTTGGAGTTGACAAGGTTTTGGCCATTGGTGGGGCAGTCGCCATCACCTATTGTTCGTACAATTTTCAGATCATACAAGTCGGGCATAACACCAAGATGCAGGCTATTGCGTTCCTGCCTTGGGCGTTGGCCGCGGTGATATTCACTTATCGTTCGGCCCTTAGACAGATTCATGAACATAAAGGTTGGAAATCATGGCTCCCGAAAACTTTGTTGGGAGCTGTCCTATTCGGCTTCGCGCTGAGTTTTCAGATTAAAGCTAACCACCAGCAGATTACCTACTATCTGGCTATCATGATAGTGATCTATGCGCTGTATGTGCTTTTGAGAGTCTGCTTTGGTAAACCAGATCACTTCGACAAGCTCAGCGACCGGCGTGGCACTTTCGGTCGCTTCTTTGCAGCCAGCGCGTTGCTATTGGTCGTAGGCCTTGCCGGAATCGGCACCAACGCCATTAAGCTCGCCCCTCTTTATGAATATACCAAATACACCATGCGAGGCGGCTCCGAACTGTCTCATCCTGAGGGCGGTGAAATCAACAGTTCCGGCCTTCAGTTGGACTACGCCACAGCCTGGTCCTATGGCTGGGAGGAATTGCCGAATCTGATGATTCCGAATTTTAACGGTGGATCCTCAGCTGGTTCAATCAACCCGGACAAGTCCGAGGTAGTCAAACTGTTCAGGCAGGCTGGCCAAGGCAATCCTAAGGAGATAGCCAAGTCACTGCCTTTATACTGGGGACCTCAGCCATTCACAGCAGGACCTATGTACATGGGCGCCATAACGGTTTTCCTCTTTGTGCTCGGAATATTCCTCTACAAAGGCAAGGAAAAATGGTGGCTTTTGGCCGCCACCCTTGTGGCAGTTTTCCTCAGCCTTGGAAATCACATGATGTGGTTCACGAAACTGTTTTTCGACTATGCTCCGATGTACAGCAAGTTCAGAACCGTGTCCATGGCTCTGATTGTGCTACAGTTCACCCTTCCAATGTTGGGCTTCATCACTTTGGACAGGATTCTGAAACGGGAATATTCCAAAAAGGAATTTCTTAAGGCAGGTTGGATTGCCCTTGCACTGACCGCTGGATTCTGCCTTCTTTGCGCGCTTGTTCCAAGCATAGCCGGATCCTTCTCCGGCAGGGCAGATGCTCAGATGCAAGACATCATTGTGAATGCTTTGAAAGCTGATCGCAAGCATCTTCTTTCTACGGATGCTCTCTGGTCTATGATTTTGATTGTCATCACCTTCGGACTGATTCTCTGGGCTTACAGTGTCCCTAAGAACGCCCCGAAATCCTACGAAAGCGACCCTCACATCGGAGGCGCCCGCAGGATGGAAGCGATGGTGGGAATATGCCTCCTTGTGTTTTTGAATATGTTCGCAGTCGGTAAGCGCTATCTCAATTCGGACAGTTTTACGACACCTCGCCAGTTCAATAACCATTTCACAGCCAGACCTGTAGATAAGCTGATTCTTGAGGACAAGTCTCCGTCCTACAGGATTGTCGATCTTAGCGCTGACATATTCAATGATTCATTCAACCCTTATTGGCACAAGTGCATCGGAGGTTACAGCCCAGCGAAGTTGCAGCGCTATCAGGATTTGATCGACAGGCACATCGTCAAGGAGCTCCAGAGGCTTTCGGCTAGTACCCGCACTGCCAAGACCATTGATGAATTTCAAGACGGAATCAAGAATATTCCTGTGCTTTCTGCTCTTAACACCAAGTACTTCATCCTCGGTGCAGAGATGCCTCCGATTGAGAATCCTGATGCTTTCGGACCTGCTTGGTTCGTGGACTCATTCGTCCCTGCCGAGACTCCGGACGAGGAGATCGCACTGATAGATTCCGTGGATCTTAGGCACACCGCTGTGATAGGCTCCGATTTCGCGGAGGCCCGTTCAGCTTTCGCAAAGAGTTCCGAGGACAATCTGGTAGGCGGTTCCTCTGACAGTTCGGTAAATGTCTCAGCCAGCATCCCATCTGCTGACTTCATCCAGATGACATCCTATGCCCCGAACGAACTCCGTTATCATTACAACACCTCGGCTGCCAGAACAGCCATATTCAGTGAAGTTTACTATCCTGATGGATGGGTTGCCACTGTTGACGGTGCTCCTTTAGAGATCTTCCGTGCGAACTGGCTCTTCCGTGCCGCAAATCTCCCTGCCGGAGACCATGAGGTAGTGATGCGCTTTGAACCCAAGGTTTACTCTGTAGGCGAAAAAGCCTCACGTGCCTCATCACTGGCTCTATTCATCCTTCTGGCTTTCGCCCTGGCCGGTCTCTTTGGCACAACACGCAGAAGCGTTTGAGGAATCCCTGCGGCACTTAACGTCTTGATAATGAACTAATAAATGCAATGTCCCTGTGC
>DBKH01000072.1:12208-30656 GCA_002297815.1 Bacteroidales bacterium UBA755
GCACAGGGACATTGCATTTATTGATTGATTTCCAATTAGTTATCTGCCACTAGCTGATAATGAGGTGGTGACGGTAGAGCTATTGTTCTACGGCCTGGGCGAAACGACCTGCGAGATCGATGAAGGCTTGGCCATCGGGGCGGGTGGAGAGGGCTGCCGGCTCGCCTGAGTCTCCGCCTTCACGGATGCTCTGCACGATTGGGATCTGGCCCAGGAGCGGAATACCGTATTTGTCGGCCATCTCCTTGCCTCCGTTCTTTCCGAAGATGTAGTACTTGTTCTGGGGAAGTTCCTCAGGTGTAAACCATGCCATGTTCTCCACGAGGCCGAAGATTTTGCGGTCAATGTTCTTGTTGCGGAACATGTTCACGCCTTTTTCTACGTCCGAGAGGGCTACAGATTGAGGAGTCGTGACGATTAGCGCACCCTCCATTGGGATGTCGTTCACGAGGGAGATGTGGATGTCTCCGGTTCCCGGAGGCATGTCGATCAAAAGGAAGTCCAGCACGCCCCAGCGGACTTGTAGGATCATCTGTTTGAGGGCATTGCAGGCCATCGGACCTCTCCATATGAGGGCTTGGCCTGGCTCAGCGAAATAGCCTATAGACATCCATTTCACACCGTATTTCTCGATTGGATAGATCACCTCCTTGCCTTCTGCAATCTCTTCCGCTTCTGGGACAGCTCCTTCCGTGCCGGTCATCAGCGGAACGGAAGGTCCGTAGACATCTGCGTCAGCGAGTCCGACTTTGTAGCCGAGACGGGCGAGGGCCACGGCCAGATTAACGGCCACGGTGGACTTTCCGACTCCTCCCTTGCCGGAGGCGATTCCGATGATGTGGCGGACATTATTTATTTCATCAAGGCCGAGATCAAGCCCGGCCTTCTTCTTCGGAGCCTCTTCCTTAACAATGGTCTTTACCTCAACCTCAGTGCCTTGCGGAGCGTTGCGGATGATTGTGGCGCGTGTGCTTCCGACAAGATATTCAGTGAGAGGGTCCCGCCTTTTCGGGAAGGCGAGGGTAACTGTCACCTTATTGCCGTCAATTGAGACGGAATGAACCATTCCGAGTTCAATGATGCTTTTGTTTCCTTGGGCGGGGTGAACCACCTCGTTGAGCATATTTAATATATCCTGTTCTGTCATATTCGTTATTTCACGATGTTCATTTCCTTGGTAAGGTAGCCGGCTCCACCGAACTTGTCCACGAGGAAGAGGACGTAGCGGATGTCCACGCAGATGCATCTCTGGAGATCCGGCTCGAACATCACGTCGCTGGACATCGACTCCCAGTTGCCATCGAAGGCTAGTCCGATTAGCTCACCATTGGCGTTCAGAACAGGGCTGCCAGAGTTGCCGCCTGTGATGTCGTTGTTCGTGAGGAAACAGCAAGGCAGGTTGCCATCAGCCATCGCGTAACGGTCGTAGTCCCTCTTGACATAGAGCTGCTTAAGCTTCTCCGGAACGATGAACTCATAGTTGTCAGGATCCTCTTTCTCCATCACACCGTAGATGGTGGAGTAGTACCTGTAGTTGAGAGCATCTTTCGGTGAATATGACTTCACGGTTCCGTAGGTGAGCCTCATTGTGAAGTTGGCATCCGGGTACATGGCCTTGCCTTTGTTCCACTCCATTAAGCCTGCTGTGTAGGCCTTGGACGCGGCCTTAATCTTAGCCTTGGCATCCTGATTCTGCTCTCCGCGCAGTTTGGCGAACACATTCACGAGCGCTGTCGCGAACTTGTTGGCAGGATCATTGAGAGTGGCTTTCTTGCCGTCTTTTTCAATGGCTTCCTTGGCCTTGTCATAAGACGTGAATATCGTTGTTCTGAATAGCTCGTCCACGTACTTGTCGATGTCCAGTGTTGCGAAATCCTCTCCAAGGTCTGGATAGTTTTCAGGTCTTGCCTTCTCCCTATATAATTTAAGCAGAGCCGCTGTCACTTCCTTGTCAAGCGGTGCGTAGTAGTCTTCGAACACGGCTTTAAGAGCCTCGAAGCCAGCCGCTTCCGCAGTCAGACTGTCCGCTCCTGATTTCAGGCTTCTGTTCCTGCCTCCTAAGTAAGCGCTTGAGAGATTGACCAACTCCGTTCTGAAGATGGTCTCGCTCAGAAGTTTCACATCGAAATCCGTCTGCTCATTGGCCTTAATCCCAGCAGCAATGTCTGCGATTGCCGTTCCGTAAAGCTCGGAGCGCTTCTTGCTCTTGTCAACCCATTTCTGGAAACGAGCCTCCTTGTCGTGCTCCTTCTCGATGATATTCAAGTCTTTGAAAGCCTTCTTTTCTCCGATCCACTTCTTCCAACCATTGGCTGAACTAGCATATTTGTTGGCATATTTCAGCCTGATTGAAGGATCTTTCTCCATCCATTTCCACATGATGTCCTGACGAAGGGTTCTGGCCTCAATTGCGATGTCGTTTAGGGCCAGCATGTGGTTCAACTGTGCCTCTGTCTGGTACCTCTGGGTGCGACCAGGGTAGCCCATGATCATCGTGTAGTCACCCTCATTGATGCCTTTTAGGGAAATTTTCAGCGACTGCTTCGGCACATAAGGGACATTGTCTTCTGAATATTCAGCCGGCTCGTTGTCTTTCCCTGCATAGACCCTAAACATCGAGAAATCGCCCGTGTGGCGAGGCCACATCCAGTTGTCGGTCTCTCCACCGAACTTTCCGATGGATGCCGGTGGGGCTCCTACGAAACGGATGTCCTTGAACACCTTATATACAATTATGTAGTGGACATTGTTGTTGTAGAAAGAGGTGAGTTCCACTTCGCACCCAGGATTCTGTTCCTCGGATGCCTTGACGAGAGCCTCTCTGATAGCCTTCCTCTCCTCATCGGATTTAGCACCTTCAATCGCATCAGTGACATCGCTCATGTTCACAAGGAATGTCACAGAAAGACCCGGTACCGGAATTTCCTCTCGGCTGTTCATAGCCCAAAATCCGTTCTCAAGATAGTTGTGCTCATCGCTTGAGAGCTGCTGGATGCTGCTGTAGCCGCAGTGGTGGTTGGTTACTAGCAGTCCTTTATCCGAAATCATCTCTCCCGTGCAACCTCCACCGAAAATGACGATTGCATCCTTGAGCGAAGAATGATTCACACTGTAGATCTGGTCTGGAGTTAACCTGCAACCAAGGTCTTTCATTGCATCTGCATTGAGTTTCTGGAGGAGTGGAAGCATCCACATTCCCTCGTCTGCCATCGCGCTGAATCCGACCATAAAGGTAGCTGCGATGGATACAAAAAATTTCCTCATTGTATCACTTATTTTAAATTAGCCATTTTCCTTCGGAAATATCCAACAAAATTAGCCATTTCCCGTTTAAACTCAAATTTCTGATTATATTTGTTAATTTCCGGTGGTGTTGGAATGGGGTTGACCATCGGTCGCTGAGCCTGTCGAAGTGACCAGCGCTTCGACAGGCTCAGCGACCGATGGAGTCAGATGCAAGTTATTGTTCACCGGTGAGATCTGATTTATGAATATGTCGAAAGAAATACGTTTGCTGCCTTATCTGGAGGCGGGCCGCATCGAGGCTGGCTGCGATGAGGCCGGAAGAGGGCCGCTAGCAGGGCCAGTTTATGCTGCGGCTGTCATTCTGCCACGGGATTTTCATCATCCGCTGCTGAATGATTCCAAGAAGATGAGCGAGAAATCAAGGGAAATGTTGAGACCTATAATAGAACGGGAAGCCATCGCGTGGGCTGTGGAGGCGGTGAGTCCTGCGGAAATTGATGAACTGAATATTCTTTGGGCCTCGGTCACGGGGATGCAACGCGCAGTAAGAAGGCTGTCACCAAAACCTGACTTCTTGCTGATAGACGGCAACCGTTTTCGACCTTTTGATGAATATGGTTTTGATTCTTATCGTACTGTGGTTCATGGTGATGCAACATATTCATCAATTGCGGCAGCATCGGTTTTGGCAAAGACATGGAGGGACGAGAAGATGCGTGAATTGGCTAAAGAGTTCCCAGAATATGGTTGGGACAGAAATATGGGTTATCCAACTAAAGAGCACATCGAAGCTATCAGAAAATTCGGACTGACCCCTTGGCACAGACGTTCGTTCCATCCTAAGGAACTGGAACCTACCCTATTCTCCAGACTTTAGCTTAAGCTCCTCTTCGTAACGGCAGATAAGTTTTCTGTTTATGCTGATGATTTCGTCCTTGTCTTTGATTTTCTCTGTAAGGCGTTCGATTTCCTCTCTGAGCATGGAAATCTCCTTGATGTAACCCTCCTCCAGAACCCTGAATTTTTTGTCGTAGTTTTCTTTGATGTCATTCAATCCAACCGACAAAGAACTAATCGGTTCGAATCCGTTCACAAGCTCTGCGACCGAGGTTCCGGTCTTCTCAGCGAATTTCTCTACATGCTCGTTCAAGATTCTTGTCTTTCCTTTCTCAAGCTTCCTATAGGCGTTAAGAGAGATTTCCAAACGACGCGCCATCTCAGTCTGTGAAAGGCCGAGTTCATTCCTTTTCTTCTCAAGGTTGCTTTTTATCGTAGCGTCGTCCATTGATTCCGTGTTGGTGTTCTATAATGATACCAATCACAAAATTATCCAAAAGAAGAATCTTTGTTTTGAAACCGTAGGTTGTAAAAAGCAACCGTTGGTTATAAAAAACATATAGAAATGATAAAAAACAGAAATTATTTGGTATTTACCCCCAGCGTTTGGCCACCAATTGTTGTTTTATCGGAGGGAAGTTCTGTTCTTTGCGAAAACACGTTGTCTATGGATTGTATGAAAAAAGAGTACGCTGCTTTCGAGCGAGCGATGGATGAAGAGAAGCTTTATCGGGAAATTTCGGATTATGTAGGAATATGTGCGTTGATCGATGCTGATCCGATCCGATTGGATAGGATTCTCTATGAGGAACTGGGGTGGCATGGGCAGGATTTAGTGGATTACTATTGCCGCTGCGAGAATATTCATCAATAAAGATTGGTGAATAGTGTTGTTATTGGGACTTTTTTTTATTAGATTTGCCTTTCGGTGAATTTGTGTGGCAGGTCTAAGGATAAATCGATTTTTATCACTGTGTTCCCTATAATGCTTTTTTTACCAACAAAGATTTCATAATTAATAACTTATAGTAATGAAAGAATATTCTACTAAAGACATCCGCAATGTGGTTCTGATTGGTAGCGCCAAGTCAGGTAAGACCACATTGTCTGAAGCCATGCTCTTTGAGGGCAAGGTGATCGCCAGAAGAGGCACGGTCGAGGACAAGAACACTGTTTCCGACAATGAGGAAATCGAAAAGCTTAACCAGAGATCGATCTTTGCGACTCCGCTTTACGCTGAGTTCATGAACACTAAGTTCAACGTGATTGATGCTCCGGGTTCCGATGACTTCATCGGAGGCGCTGTGTCAGCCTTCAAGGTCTGTGAAAACGGTATTCTTGTCATCAACGCACAACAGGGCGTCGAGGTGGGCACAGACATCTTCGCGCGTTATGCTGAGCAGTACAAATTGCCTCTCATTGTTGCTGTCAATCAGCTTGATTCAGAGAAAGCTGACTGGGAAAAGACCCTTTCAGAGATGAAGGAGACTTTCGGCCACAAACCTATCGTGGTTCAATTCCCGGTTAATCCTGGTACTTCTTTCGATGGCTTTATTGACGTGCTTAAGATGAAGTATTATCATTTCAAGGACGACAATGGAACCCGTGAGGATCTTGAAATTCCGGCAAACCTTATGGATGAGGCTGAGACTCTCCGTCAGGAGCTTATCGAGAAAGCCGCTGAGTTTGACGACACTCTCATGGAGAGATTCTTCGAGAACGGTTCGCTTACCGAGGACGAGATTCGCGAAGGTCTTGGTAAGGGAATCCGCCAAGGCGGTGTACTTCCTATTTTCTGCCTCTCTGCCAAGAAGGACATCGGTGTGAAGAGACTCATGGAGTTCACAATCAAGACTGCCATCTCTCCAACCGAGACAAAGTCAACCACGAAAGATGGGAATGTGGTTGAGTGCAACGTTGCTGGGCCTACTTCCATATTCATTTACAAGACAGATGTTGAGCCGCATCTCGGTGAAGTTTCCTATTTCAAGGTCATGTCAGGTCATCTGACAGAAGGTATGGATCTTGAGAATCCAGAGACAGGGGACAAGGAAAGGCTTTCAGCAATCTATGCAGTAGCTGGTGCCAAAAAGGAGAAGGTTACTGGTTTGCAGGCAGGAGACATTGGCTGTACCGTAAAACTTCGTGCCGGAAAGACCAATGTTACCCTTTCTCAGATTGGTTCTGGCATTGCTTACGAACACATTGTGTTCCCTGCTTCCAAGTATCGCTGCGCAATCAAGGCTGAGTCTCAGAACGATGAGACCAAGCTTGGGGAGGCCCTTTCAAAGATTTCCGCTCAGGATCCTACAATCATCGTTGAATATTCTAAAGAGCTTAAGCAGACCATCCTCAGTGGACAGGGTGAGCAGCACATCAATGTCTGCAAGTGGCGTCTTGAGAACGAATTCGGTGTGAAGGTTGTTCTGTTTGCTCCGAAGATTCCTTATCGCGAGACCATTACAAAGATAGCCACTGCCACTTATCGTCACAAGAAGCAGTCTGGTGGTGCCGGACAGTTTGGTGAGGTTTCTATCCTCATCTGTCCTATTGTTGAAGGCGTTCCGTTCACGAACAAATTCAAGATTGACGGAAAGGAAGTTGTCCTCAATGTTAAGGCTAAAGAGGAGTTTGACCTCGAATGGGGCGGAAGGCTTGAATTCTACAACTGTGTTGTCGGTGGAGCTATTGATGCTCGCTTTATGCCGGCCATCCTCAAGGGTATAAACGATAAGATGACGGAAGGTCCTCTTACAGGTTCATACGCCCGTGACATCAGAGTCTTTGTCTATGACGGTAAGATGCACCCAGTTGATTCCAATGAAATCTCCTTCATCCTCGCTGCGCGTAATGCTTTCAAGGAGGCTTTCCGCAACGCTGGACCGAAGATCATGGAACCAATCTACAACGTGGAAATCTTGACCCCTGCCGATTACATGGGAGCTTGCATGTCTGACCTTCAGAACAAGAGAGCCCTCATCGAAGGTATGAGTTCAGACAAGGGATTCTCGGTTCTCAAGGCACGCGTTCCGCTCGCTGAGCTTTACCGCTACTCTACAACCTTGAGTTCTCTGACTTCAGGAGCTGCGACATTTACCATGACCTTCGCTGATTATCAGCCTGTTCCTGCGGATGTTCAGACCAAGCTTCTTGCTGAGTACGCTGCTCAGGAAAAGGAAGAGGAGTAATACCCTAGACCTTTATGGTCAATATTCAAGAATAGTCAGTCCTCCTTTCCGGTATCATTGCCGGGAGGAGGATTATTTATAGTATATTTATGAAAAAGACTCTTTTCTCATTAATGGCAGTACTGTTGCTGCTATCATCTTGTGATGTTCACCATTTTATGACTGACTCTGCCTATCGTGCCCAGGTCGAGTCGGATTTGAACAAGAGGTTTGAATCGGAGAGACTGAAAGCCTTTTTTTCTGTTGACAAAGGAAAGAAATGTTTGACGAAGACCAATGGCTTTGTCAGTGATTCATTTCTGACAACAGAAGAGATTGAGGCATTGGAGTTTCTCTATGCCTACATGCCGTTGGCTGATGTTACGGATTACAGCACAGACTATTATCTCCAGAACATACGTTCGTCATTTGCCGCCCGTAATGAGATGGGGTGGAATGTACCAGAAAGAATATTTAGACATTTTGTGCTGCCAATTAGGGCCAACAATGAGAACCTGGACACATCCAGAGTTGCTTTCTACCGTGAACTGAAGCCTCGTGTGGAAGGAATGAACATGAAGGACGCTATTCTGGAAGTTAATCATTGGTGTCACGAGAAGTTGACCTACAAGCCTTCAGACGCTCGCACATTGTCTCCGCTTTCTTCAATGAGAAGTTCACTGGGACGCTGCGGGGAGGAGTCCACGTTCGCGGTTGCGGCCCTTAGAGCGGTCGGAATTCCTGCGCGTCAGGTTTATACACCTCGCTGGGCCCACACGGATGATAACCATGCATGGGTCGAGGCTTGGGCTGATGGAGAGTGGTACTTCCTCGGTGCTTGTGAGCCAGAACCGGTCCTTAATTTGGGCTGGTTCAATTCACCGGCAAGTCGCGGTTTGCTGATGCACACAAGGGTCTTCGGCAACTATGATGGACCGGAGGAGAAAGTTATGGTCGGGCCTAATTTCACAGAAATCAATCTGATTGACAATTACGCCAAGACTGCTCGCGTGGATTTCACGGTTGTGGATGAGAACGGTGCACCTGTTGATAGTGCCTTGGTGGATTTCAAGATTTACAACTACGCTGAGTTCTATCCTGCTCTGTCTAAGTACACCGATGCGCAAGGACGCACGTTTCTTACTGCTGGAAAGGGCGACATGATGGCGTGGGCATCGAAAAACGGCAAGTATGGCTATTCAAAGGTCTCTTTCGGCAAGGACACGGAGGTCAGGATCACGATATCCGGCCAACATTCCGTGGAGCCACAGTCAATGATGATAGTGCCTCCGCCGGAGACCGCCAATATTCCTGAAGTCACTCCGGAGCAGAGGGCGGAGAACGACAGGCGTTTCGCTCAGGAGGACAGCATCAGAAAGGCCTATATGGCCACCTTCATCGCCACGGACAGTTCTGAGAAAGGAAGGCTTCTTGCTTTTTCTGCCGGCAACCACGAGGTGATCTCCAAGTTCTTGGAGGATCATCCGGACGCAAGGGCTCTCGATTTGCTCAAGTCGCTGAGCAACAAGGATATGATTGATGTGACGAGGATCATTCTGGATGACAGTTACAACGCTACGGAAGCTATTCTCTGTCCAAGGGTGGAAAATGAGTTCCTTAGTCCGTACAAGTCTTTCTTCACGGAGCGTTTCGGAACAGAACTGTCCAAAGAGGATCTTTCAGTTCCGGCAAATCTGATTAAATGGGTGCAGGACAGCATCACTGTGTTGCGTGACCCTAAGGCTTGGAGCATCCCGATGTCTCCGATCGGTGTTTATAAGGCTCGGATGGCGGACGTGCGGTCCAGGAATATATTCTTTGTCGCCCTTGCAAGGACTCTTGGAATTGATGCCCGCAAGGATCTTGTGACTGGAAAGATCCAGTACAAGGAGGCCGGACAATGGGTTGATGTCGATTTCGAGACTTCCTCTCAGGTTGTCGCTCCTACTGGGACGCTGGTTCTGAATTATGTGCCGACAGCGATACTCGCCAATCCTGGTTACTATTCCCATTTCACTGTCAGCAAGATAGAAAATGGACGCACTAAGCTATTGTCTTTCGATGAAGGTCAGGTGGACATGGGAGGAGGCGTAAGCTGGGCTAACATATTCAAGAAAGGAACTTCGCTTGATGTTGGTGACTATTTGCTTGTGAGTGGGAATCGCCTCTCCGATGGTAGCGTTCCTGTCACGATGCAGCAGTTCTCCGTCAAGGAGGGAGAGACCACGGCACTTGATCTTCGCATCACCATTCCTGAGGACAAACTGTCCGTGATCGGTTCGTTCGACGCTGAGACAAAGTACCGCGTAGAGCCTGATTCAGAGCCTGTTTCTGTGCTTTCTACCACAGGCAGAGGATTCTACGTGATTGGCTTCCTCACCCCAAGGCAGGAACCTTCCGTCCATGCAATCAACGACATCATCGCGGCAAAGGAGAATCTGGAAGCCTGGAACCGCCCGATCCTCCTTCTTACCACGGCAGAAGGTCTGGGATGGCTTAATGAATATTCCGCCTCGCTTCCGTCCAACGTTCATCTAGGCATCATCCCGGACAGCCTTGACCTTAAAGGCCGTCGGATGCCGTACTTCCTCCTTGCCGACACCTTCAACCGCGTCTTCTTCACCACCGAAGGCTACACCATCGGTCTCGGTGACCAGCTCGTCACCGCCATCGCCAAGCTGTAGGTTTCAGCGCATGCATGATAGACTGGCGGCACGTCGAATGCTCGTGGAGGTCAACTATTTGTAAATGAAAATATTAATAGATCTTACTCCCCGCTGTTTGAGTGGGGAGTAAGGTTTATTAATGTGTTGTGAATCAAGTGTTTATCCGCCACAGCGATTAATATCAAGATTCTCAATGTCATCATGTGATTCTCCACACCCGGAGCATCGCAAAGATAGAAATAATGGATTTAGTGCGCAATATCGGCTCTGTCACGCACCAAAAGGCTATTTTGATGCTTTCGTGAGTGAGACAGGGGGCTTTGCGCACGAAAAATTCGTATCTTTGAATTTTGTTGATTGAGTTGAAAACAAGTCGGTAAGGGTAATCAAAGATTACCGGATTGTTAGTGCTAAGAAAGACAATGAGATGAGGGGAATCTTCAGGGGTATATTCATAGGTTTGGTGCTGCTTGCTTGGGGTGGGCAGCGGGCTTGGTGCGTCACGCCGGAGTTCATCGACTCACTGCGGACGGAACTGTCGCTTAGAAATATGCCGGAGCGGATCATTTTCCTGCCGTTGGCGCTTGCGGACCAAGGGTTTGAGGATGGGAGGGAAGGAATATGGTCGCTCACGGTGCTGGACGCTATCAGGGGAGTGGGACGTTTGTCATTCAATGCCTCTGACCATAATGGTTCTTGTCTGACAGCTTCTGATCAGATTTGTTCATCAATAATGGTTTCCGACTCTACGGACGTGCGGTTTGACGAACGGGTCTCCACGGAAATCGCACTTGACCGGTTGCAGGAACTGTTCTATGAATATGCCGACTGGAATCTCTCGATAGTGGCTTATGCCACAAGTCCGACAGCACTTGCCGTGATGGATTCTACCGCTTTGGCCGATGCTCAGATCCTGAGGAGTTTACGAAGAGCTGAGGAGGAATATTCAGAGAACATTCCGGTGGCATTCGAGAGGATCGGGTCGCTGGCGGAGCGGAGGAAGGCTGAGAGGCAGGCGTTTCTGCTGGAGCAGGCCGCACTTAGAAAGGCCAGGCTGGACTCGTTGCGGAAAAGGCAGGAGGCGAACACTGACAGGATCACTTACACGATCCGCAGAGGCGACACGTTGGGCGGCATCGCGGCGAGACACCGGGTCAAGGTCTCCGATCTCAAAAGGTGGAACAACCTCAAGAGCGATATGATCCGTGAGGGACGTAAACTGGTCATCTACAAGTAGTCATTATGAAGCAATATAAGGTACTTTTGTTTATCCTTTCCGTTTTCCTGATCCTTTTCGCGGTCTGGTTCGTCTTCCCGCTGAAAGGCGTTCAAGTGGGAGGTCTGAAGTTGAGATTCCCGTCATACCAAGCCTATCTGGCAGATTTACAAGACAGTACGGCGGAAGTGGATGTGGATTCAGTGCTTCTGGCCGTGCAGAAAAGCTACGAGATGGTCGAAGGCTCGACGGACACACTGCGCTACTACTACGACTACATCACCTCGAATCCAAACCGTATCTGTCTGCCGGAGGATGACTACACGTTCTTCGATTCGCTGTTCGTGGACATGGCCACCGCGGCTGATTCCGGTCGCACGGTCAGGATTCTGCACTATGGCGATTCACAATTGGAAATGGACAGGATTTCGGCGGTGTTGAGGCAGGATCTTCAGGAACGCTTCGGTGGCTCCGGGCCGGGAATGGTGCCGATGATCCAGCGGATTCCGACCGTGTCGCTCTCGCAGAACGCTTCCGGTAGCCTTACACGTTACGCCATGGTCGGGGACTCGCTGACAAGGAAGGCTTCACACAAACGCTACGGACCTTTGACACAGTTCACTGACGTTTCCGGCAACGGCACGTTCACGTTCACCAGAACCAAGAACCGTTACTCCCAGGAGTTGGTGAAGTCAATCTCAAAGGTTTCCGTGCTTCTGGGGCAAAACTCGGCTGGGTTCGAGATGACGCTTAAGTGTGACACGCTGCCCATCCAAAAGACTGTTCTGGACTCGTCCAAGGCCGGAGTCTCAATGGTTACTTGGAGTCTGCCTTGCGATGTGGAGAAGGGCACGATCAACTTCTCTGGGAATGCAGAAATCTACGGAATAATGCTGGACGGAAAGGGAGGCGTTACGGTTGATAATGTCGCCTTGCGTGGATGCGCGGGATTCATCTTCTCGTCCATCAACCGTCAGGTGATGCGAGAGAGCTTTGCCAAGACCGACACCCGTTTGATTATCATGCAGTTCGGTGGCAACGCAATGCCGGGAATCGCTTCGAAGAAGGCCATCTCGTCTTACGTCAAGAAGATCGTGATGCAGTTCGACTACTTCAAGGAGGTCGCTCCGCAGGCCCAGCTGATGTTCATCGGCCCAGCGGACATGTGCAAGAGCGAGGACGGGAACCTGATAACATGGCCGCTTCTACCGCAGCTTAATGATTCCCTGAAAGTCAACTGTTTGAAGAACGGTGTTGCCTATTGGGACACGTTCAACGTGATGGGAGGCGTAGGTTCGATGCGTAAATGGGTGAGCCACAATCCTCCACTGGCCGGTCCCGATCATATTCATTTCACCCATAAGGGAGCACTTGAGGTCGGCAACGCGCTCGCCAAATCCTTCATCCTTTACAACGACTTCTACAAGCTCCGTCAGGAACTTTCGGACGAGGCTGTAGGAATATATCTGCGCGACCTGCGGGACAGCCTCAATCCTCGCCCAGCCGTGCCTGACACCTTGACAAAGACTGAGTTATGAGACGTGCCCTGATATATTCATTGCTCATTTTGCTGCTTCCTGCGACCCTTTGGGGACAGTCGCTGCGGAAGGCGGTTCCTGAATATGATTTCGCGCATTTCGATAAGAACCGGATTGAGTTTCAAGCTGACAGCTCAGCGTTTGAAAGGCTTTTTGACAAGTTGGATTCCGTGCTGTTCCTCGGAAAAGGCAATCTGAGAATAATGCACATCGGAGGATCTCATGTTCAGGCAGGGACTCTGACAAGGCAGCTGAGGAATGATTTCCTGTCCTTAAGGCCGGCCCTGGACGGGGGCAGGGGACTGGTTTTCCCGTTTTCCGCTGCTCACACGAACAATCCGAGCAGTTTCACTACGAGTTACGAAGGTTCGTGGAAAGTGACGAAGAATGTCCAAAGGGAGCCTGACCATCGGCTCGGGCTTACGGGAATATCCTTGAGCGCGTCCGATGACAAGGCTTCGGTGATGGTTACAACTGTAGCCAGAGATCCCAAACTGTCAGACCCTTTGTTCAGGTTCAACGATGTGAGAGTCCTAGGATATTCATCAGTGGGAGAGAGAGTTCCGGTGGTGGTTCTTCCCAAAGGGGACACTCTTGTCGGCTGCTATGCCGGGGATTCCACATGGTCTTTCGCTTTGCCGGCTTTGACTGATTCGGTGAAGATTGCGACTAAAGGACGTGGCGAGTTCACCTTGACGGGAATATTCCTTGACAACCCATTCCCAGGCATTTCAGTGACAGGCATCGGGGTGAACGGAGCATCACTTGGCTCGTACGCCAAATGCCCGGATTTGGTGAATGATTTGAGATTAGTCAATCCAGATTTGGTGATATTCGGCATAGGCATCAATGATGCCACAGCCGCTAATTTTTCTGTTGAAGATTTTGTGGCCCGCTACAAGGTGCTTGTCTCGCAGGTCCGTTCGGTCAATCCGTCCTGCGCTCTGCTGTTCATTTCCAACAATGACAGTTTCAAGAAGATACGCCGGAAAGGCTATGTGGTGAACACCAACGGCCAACTGGCGGAGCAAGGCTTTTTGCGACTTGGAAAGGATTGTGACGCAGGAGTTTGGAATCTGTTCGACATCATGGGAGGACTTGGCTCGATGAGGAAATGGGAGGCTGCCGGCCTTGCCAAACGGGACAAGATCCATTTCACGGAGACTGGCTATGAGTTGGTGGGGGATCTTCTCTTCAACGCATTGATGGACAAATATATGAATCACTTAAAGACAAGCAGATAATGGGATTTTGGGACGTTGCCGCTGATTTTTTCAAGAACCTGTTCTCTTTTGACCAGGCTCACCCGTTGCTGTTCACCCAGTTCTATTTCTGGGCGTTCTTCGCCATCGTGCTGGCCTTTTTGTGCATGTTTAAGAACAAGGTGCTGCTTCGCAACGCCTTCCTATTCTTCGTCAGCCTTTTCTTTTACTACAAGACGAGCGGACTGTTCCTGATTCTGTTCGGCTTTGTGATTGTCTATAACTACCTTGCGGGGTTTGTTCTTGGCAGTGTGAAGAAGGACTTATGGCGCAAGGTGATTGTGGTGCTGAGCGCGGTCGTGGACTTGTCGCTTCTTTGCTACTACAAGTACGCCTATTTCCTGACAGATGTCGTCAATAATCTGTTCGGAACGGAATTCATTGTGAAGGACTGGTTTGCGGCTGTGGGCAACCAGTTGGCGGGGTCGCAGGTCTTCAGCGTGGACTCCATATTCCTGCCGGTCGGAATCTCGTTCTTCATCTTTCAGGCCATCAGCTATGTGGTGGATGTTTCGCGCAGGACAATCGGCCCGATCAAGAACTTCTGGGATTTCGGATTCTATCTGAGTTTCTTCCCGCAGTTGGTGGCCGGCCCGATTGTTCGTGCCAAGGAGTTTTTCCCTCAGCTTCACAAGCCGTTCTTCCTTGGCCGCAGACAGTTCGGGATCGCGATTTTCTGGATTCTGAACGGACTTGCCAAGAAGTTGATTCTGAGCGACTATCTGGCTGTAAATTTCTGCGACAGGGTCTTCGAAAACCCATTGCTTTACACTGGTTTCGAGAATCTTACGGCCTTGTTCGGTTATTCCCTTCAGGTCTATGCCGACTTTTCAGGGTACACGGACATCGCCACCGGTGTCGCCATGCTGATGGGCTTCTACCTGCCGAAGAATTTCAATTCTCCGTACAAGGCCCGCAACGCTGGAGAGTTCTGGAAACGGTGGCATATTTCCCTCTCCAAATGGCTCCAGGACTATCTTTACATTCCGCTTGGAGGCAACCGTAACGGCACTTTCGGCTCGTACGTCATCATCCTCGGAATCGCTTTTCTGGCCTCGGCTTTGGCCAAGAACTGGTGGGTGTTCGGGGTAGTGCTCGTCATCGCCACCGTTCTCGCGATTCTGATTACTTTCTGTCAGAAATACCGCAAGGAACTCATCTCGGACATCAACAGGATGGACACGATGCTTCTGGGCGGTCTGTGGCACGGAGCCAGCTGGAACTTTATGATCTGGGGTGGCCTGAACGGTCTCGGAATGCTGATCTACAGGTTCTGGAAAAGCTGCAATGTCTATGTCCGGACGCTCGTGGTAGGACTCGTCTGCCTGGCCTTTTATATTCTTAAAACCACCGTCCCGGCATCTGTGTTCAATATGTTTTTCGTCTGGACGCTGATCATATTCATCGGTGCGGTGGTACGGATGGTATATCACCTGTGCCGTTTCAAGACATCCTTCTCGTGGCTTGAGACCGGCTGGGCTGTCGCTATGACATTCATATTCATAACTTTCACCCGCCTTTTCTTCCGTAGCGGCTCTAACCTGAATCCTGCGGAGGCGAACGAGAAGGCGTGGAGCACAGCGAAGAATATGGTCGAGCGCATCGGTGGAGATTGGGATCTGTCCCTCATCCCGCAGATGGTTCAGCAGCACCTCGGCGTGATCCTCGTCTTCGCCATCGGAATGATCATCCATTGGCTCCCGGAGAACTTCAAGCGCCGTTACCGCATCTGGTTCGCCTCGATGCCTCTCCCGCTGATGGTCCTCGTCTGCGTCCTCGCCATCTTCATCATCTGCCAGTTCATCACCGCCGACCTCCAGTCGTTCATCTACTTCCAGTTCTGATTGCATAATATGCGGTGGTGACTGCTTGGTTGAAATCTTGTTTGGATAATGGTTTTTTTGTGTGATTTTATAAACAGAATCGCACAAAAGGTGCTGATGTGGAGTTTCGGAATGACAGTCTTGTACTATTCTGAAAGAGAGTGCGCTATGAGCCTTGATTTAATTTGGAACAGTCTTTGAAATGTCGATGCCTCATTATTCTGAATCAGGTCAGTCTGATTCGCAAAAAACAGATCGCTATGAGCAAACTTAACAAAAAAGCCATCATTGGCGTGGTCGCTGTGGCTGTTGTTGCCGCAGCTGTTGTCATCATCATTCTTAGACCAAAACATTACGAGGAGGATCTGCCTGTTGTCAGCGTTGACACGGTCAAGACCCGGAATGTGGAGATTTATGGAGAGTTCCCGGGAAGGATCCGCGCCCAGCAGTTCGTGGAGGTTCGGGCAAGAGTCGAAGGGTATCTTGAGAAGATGATGTTTGAGGAAGGAACTTACGTGAAGAAAGACCAGATACTTTTCATCATTGATCCCAAGCAATATAAGGCTCAGGTTGACAGGGAGGAGGCTCTTGTGACGAAAAACAAAGCTATGGCCTTGAAGGCAGAGCGGGATCTGGCGAGGATCCGGCCTTTGTTCGAGCAGAAGGCCTCCAGCCAACTTGATCTGGACAACGCTGTCGCCGCCTATGAAAGCGCCAAGGCTGACGTGCAGGTCAGCGAGGCCAATCTGACGGAAGCCCGTCTGGCCTTGAGCTACACAACAGTACGCTCTCCGATAAGCGGCTACATAAGTGAGAGGCACGTGGACATCGGCACCCTTGTCGGTCCGGGATCGCAGTCACTTCTTGCGAATGTGGTCAAGAGCGACACGGTGCTTGTAGAGTTCAAGATGACGGATCTGGATTATCAAAAATGTAAGGCCAGAAACGTGAATCTCGGTCAGAAGGACACTAGCCGGCATTGGGAACCGTACGTGACCATCACTTTGGCTGACAAATCAGTGTACAAGTACAAGGGATTGGTTGATTTTGCGGATCCGCTTGTGGATGCCAAATCCGGAACGTTCTCGGTACGTGCCGAGATGCCCAACCCTGACAGGGAGCTCCTGCCTGGCCAGTTCACCAATGTGAAAGTCCTGCTCGATGTGAGGGAGAACGCGGTGGCAGTGCCGACCAAGGCCATCATCATCGAAAAGAGCGGCTCGTTCATATTCGTGATGAAACGAGGCGGCATCGTGGAGAAGCGTTTCATCCAGACCGGACCGGAAGTGGAGAACACCACGGTCGTGGAGCGAGGCCTCAATCCGGGAGAGGTCATTGTCGTGGAAGGGGAGCACAAACTGAGCCACGGAATGAAGGCCGAGGCGGTTCGCTCTTAAGGAATATATTAATAAACACGAACTTATGAAATCCGATTTCTTTATTGACAGGCCCGTATTCTCGACTGTCATATCCATTATAATTGTACTTGTCGGGCTCATCGGGCTGACGATGCTGCCGGTTGACCAGTACCCGAAGATCGTTCCTCCGGTCGTGCGCGTGTCCACATCCTACCCGGGCGCCAACTCGCAGACCGTGTCGCAGGCCGTTGCGACCCCTATCGAACAGTCGCTCAACGGAACGCCTGGAATGCTCTACATGGAGTCAAGCAATTCCAACAACGGAGGATATTCAGCGACATTGACATTCGACATATCCACAGATCCGGATCTGGCCGCTGTCGAGGTTCAGAACAGGGTGAAGCTGGCGGAGTCCAGACTTCCGGCCGAAGTCGTGCAGAACGGCATTTCGGTGGAAAAGGAGTCATCCAGCAAGTTGATGACGATCACTGTGATGTCGGATGACCCGAAATTCGACGAGGTCTATCTCAGCAACTACACCACCTTGAATATTCAAGACCGCCTGAGGCGTGTCCCCGGTGTGGGAGTAGTTTCGAACGTGGGAAGCCGCTATTATGCGATGCAGATCTGGGTGCAGCCGGACAAGATGGCCAGTCTCGGAATAACGGTCAAGGACCTTCAGAACGCCTTGAAGGACCAGAACCGCGAGGCGGCGGCCGGAGTGCTCGGGCAGCAACCGATCACGGATGTGGATGTGACCATCCCTATCACGGCTCCTGGCAGACTGTCTTCGGTCGAACAGTTCGAGAACATCGTGGTCCGGACAGGCGCGGATGGCTCCATCATACGCCTCAGGGATGTCGCCAGGATCTCGCTTGAGGCCCAGTCGTACAACACCGAGAGCGGCATCAACGCCCGCAACGCCGCTGTGATGAACGTCTTCATGCTTCCGGGAGCCAACGCCGTGGAGGTCGCCGATAATGTCAAGGCGGAGATGACGGAAATCAGCAAAGGATTTCCGGACGGAATGTCCTACGACATACCGTTCGACATGACCACCTACATCTCGGAGTCCATCCACCATGTCTACAGAACCTTGTTCGAAGCCTTGATCCTCGTCATTCTCGTGGTGTTCCTGTCCCTCCAGAATGTCAGGGCCACTCTGGTTCCGGCCATTGCGGTGCCGATCTCCCTTATCGGAACTTTCGGCGTGATGCTGATATTCGGCTTCTCTCTGAACATGATGACGTTGCTTGGCCTTATCCTGGCCATTGGCATCGTCGTGGATGACGCGATTGTGGTCGTGGAGAATGTGGACAGGATAATGTCAACCGA
>DBKH01000072.1:30721-32460 GCA_002297815.1 Bacteroidales bacterium UBA755
GTGGCGATGTCGCTTGTGCTCTGCGCTGTTTTCGTTCCGGTAAGTTTCCTTTCAGGAATCACGGGGCAACTGTTCCGTCAGTTCACTGTCACAATCGCCGTTTCCGTGATCATCTCCACGGTCGTGGCTCTGACATTAAGTCCTGTGATGTGTTCCAAATTCCTGAAACCACATACTGATGACAAGCCTAAGAACTTTGTGTTCAGGAAGATCAACCAATGGCTTGAGCAGGGAACATCATTCTACGCCAAGATGGTCCGCTTCGCGGTGCACAATTCGAGGCGGATGTTCGCTGTCTTCGGTGTCGCTGTCGTGGGAATATTCATACTCGGCCGCCTCGTCCCGCAGAGTTTCATCCCTAAGGAGGACCAAGGGTATTTCACGGTGGAATTGGAGCTTCCTACGGGGGCCACGCTCGATCGGACCAGGGAAGTTACGGACAGGGCGATGGATTTTCTGCTTCGGCAGCACGATGTTGAATATGTCCTCAATGTCACTGGCTCCAGTCCACGAATAGGCACGGCGCAGTCCAACAGCACCTTGACGGTGATCCTGAAGCCGTGGAACGAACGCGATGTCACGAATATGTCCAAGACGATCGCGATGGTGAGGGACTCTTTGTCGATGTTCCCGGAAAGCAAGGTGTACATAAGCACTCCTGCCGTCATCCCGGGACTTGGCACCTCGGGAGGATTTTCGATGGTGCTTGAGGCCAGAGGGGATGCGACCTATGAGGACCTCCAGAACGCTTCTGACACGTTGCTGCATTATGCGATGAAGAGAAAGGAACTCACAGGCTTGTCGTCGGGGATGCAGAAGGACATTCCTCAGCTGTACTTCGATGCCGACAGGGACAAGATCCAGCTTCTGGGTCTGTCATTGGCCGATGTCTTCGCGACTTTGAAGGCTTTCACCGGCGCGATCTATGTCAATGATTTCAACATGTACAACCGAATATACCGTGTCTACATCCAGGCTGACGCTCCGTATCGCGCCCACACCGACAACTTGAACCTGTTCTTCATGAAAAGTTCCGGAGGCACGATGATTCCTGTCAATGCCTTAGGCACCACGCATTTCACGACCGGTCCCGGCACGATCAAGAGATTCAACATGTACAATTCGTCTACAATCAGCGGTGAGGCTGCCAATGGAACCAGCTCTGGCGAGGCCCTCGCGATACTTGAGGAGATAGCTGAGGAGCATCTGCCGGAAAACATCGGAGTCGAGTGGAGTGGAATGTCCTATCAGGAGAAAAAGGAAAGCGGGCAGACCGGCCTTGTCCTTGCGCTGGCGTTGCTGTTCGTGTTCCTCTTCCTTGCGGCCCAGTACGAGAGTTGGTCCATTCCTGTGGCCGTAATCCTTTCGCTCCCGATCGCGATTGCCGGGGCTTATCTCGGTGTGGCTGTGTTCGGTATGGAGAGCAACATCTATTTCCAGATAGGACTTGTGATGCTTGTCGGCCTTGTGGCCAAGAACGCGATCCTTATCGTGGAGTTCGCCAAAGACGAGGTCGAGTCCGGAAAGGATCTGGAAGAGGCTGCTGTCACCGCTGCGAAACTTAGGTTCAGGCCTATCGTGATGACATCATTGGCCTTCATCCTTGGCATGCTTCCTCTTGTGTTCGCCAGCGGTCCGGGATCAGAGAGCCGTAGGAACATCGGTACCGGAGTGTTCTTTGGGATGATCACCGGCATAACCGTCGGAATCGTCTTCGTTCCGTTCTTCTTCGTGCTGAT
>DBKH01000075.1 GCA_002297815.1 Bacteroidales bacterium UBA755
ATTTCATCGAACTCACGTTAATATAAGCAATCAATAAAAAACAACGAATATGTCAGAGGAGAAATTTGATTACACCAAAGCGGTCGCTGAACTGGACGAGATCGCTGCAAAGGTAGAGGACCCTGCCACCAGCCTGGATGACATCGGTGCCCTCGTGAAGCGCTCCAAAGAACTCATCGAGTCCTGCCGCCAGTACCTCCGCTCCGTCCGTGACTCCATCGATGACACCAAGGAATAACCTCCTGTCACTGCATCTGCTGAAGGCTAGCACCTAATCCCTCCAGTAGCATTTTCGGCCTCTTTTGCTCCCCAAGGGTGCATCCCGCGCTCTCGGAAACAGATAGTGCGGGATAATCCTTGTCGGAGACTTTTGCCGTTCTTAAACGGAAATGGATTTTAATCTTACTGCTTTCCCAATCCTCCGGAATTTCTAGGAGCCATTGGATGCCAGTTGGCTTATACTTCTCATACCTCTTCATAAGACATTGTCCTCCTTCTTAATAAGAACTTGTAACAGCATCATTCCTTTGGTCGTAAGAAAATATTTCTGACGTGGATGCCGTGGGGAATCCGGATACAGCGAGCGTATGAAACCATCGCCTATCGATGGTGAGAGATGGACTTTCAGGAAATTGTCGCGTCCTTTCAGCCCGATGTGCTCCATCATTTCTTTCACAGACAATTCATTGTTTCCTACAGCGCGGACAAGTGCCTCAATGTTCGGATTGTCCGTGTGGAACTTGTCCTGGACTTGTCCCGAACTTGTCCTGCGCTTGTCCTGCGCTTGTCCTGTGCCGGAGGATAATTCCGGCTGTACGCTCCACTCTGGGGTGGGTTGGATATGAAGGTAGCGGTTTCTGAGATCCCAATGCTCGCCAAGAAGCAGATTGCGGAAGAAACGCTCAAGATAGACAGGTGAATAGTCGATACCTTTTACGAGATTCTTATAGTTGGCCCGCACCAGCGCATTGCGGAAATACCATGAGTGGTTCGCAAAAAGGTCGTTATTGATGTCGAACCCAACTGAGCGGAGGTATTGTATTGTGAATACAGCGGTAGTGCGTGTGTTTCCTTCGCAAAAAGGGTGGATTTGCCATATTCCGGAAACAAAGTTTGTAAGATGGGAAATCATTTCATCTCTGGAGATTCCTTTGTAGCTGAATGCGCGTTCCTGCTCGATGTCATATTCCAAGGCTCGGCGTAGATCCTCCCAATTCATGTAGCTGACAGAGACTCCTTCTAGTACCCATTCTTTCTTTGAGATGTCATAGTCGCGAATCTGTCCAGCGTGTTTGAATACACCGTCAAAAATCCTCCGGTGCAAAGATATGATACCGTTAGCACTGAAATCAAATGTCCCTGCGGACAGGATTTTCGTGATGTTGACGGAAACCTTGTCCGCTTCTTCTTTGTCTGCATCGCCTGAATCTCGTGCGGTCTTGGAGGTATAGTATTGCCTCAGGAGTTCACGGGCTTCGTCTATCGTGATGTCGCCTTCGATGTTCCTGCGAGCCGTTTGTTGAAGGTACTCGGATGTTTTCAGCCCATCTACAGCCTGTAGTCCGATAGCAACGCGCCAAGCCTCAGCCTTGTTCTTTTGGGCGGGTTCTCCCTGCCTGATGTACTGGTCGAAGTCAAGATATGTCTGTTCTTTTGCCATTCGTTTCATTTCCTATTTGCTGATGGTCAGGATGCCACCGGTACCACAGGCTCCATCGTAGATGCTGAAGGTATTGTCTTCGATCTGGTCAGCGGCCGGGAGTATGGCGAGGTCCGCCAACAGCTTCACATAGTCTCTTGGTGTGAAGTGCTCTCCGGCCTCTGTGACGTTATTTTCCTCGTTGAATTTACGAAGAAGTTCCTCAAAGAGGGTTCCCATCATGTGGTTGTCGAGGGCTTCCCATAGCAACAAAAATAGTGATTTTTCGTGAGCTATTGTACAGAAGTTTCATAAAATCAGCAATCTTGAGCAGGAAGAATATGTCAAGTGTGTTCTGGATTATGTCAGCTCCAATGGTGAC
This sequence comes from Bacteroidales bacterium UBA755, assembly GCA_002297815.1. Taxonomy (GTDB): domain Bacteria; phylum Bacteroidota; class Bacteroidia; order Bacteroidales; family UBA932; genus Cryptobacteroides. Next base: position 2,022 of record DBKH01000075.1, read on the forward strand.
ATCCTTCCGGCCACACTTTACAAGGAAGAGCCTTTGTCAGTTACGTCCGCAAACTTCACGACGTGATCACCGTTTAGTTTTTGGGAATTAAGAGTTTTAGGCTTGCGCCTGATCCCTTCGGTAGCATTTCCGGCCTCTTTTGCTTCCCAAGGGTGCTTCTCGCACTATCGGGAAGCGTTTTCCACACTTTTTGTCACCCAAAAGTGCTACGATCCGTTGCACTTTTGCGAAGGTCGTACAATCCTAGAATCATTAGTGATTTTATGCGTTTTCAAAAATAATGGTTATATTCGTGAATATAAGAAGAATAGTTGTCTTATGAGAAGACCGGAGATAGTCAAGCAGATAAAGTCTGTGATCAATGAGGCAGCTCCTACAGCGATGGCCATTTTGTTTGGATCTGAGGCCAGAGGGGATGCTAGGGAAGATAGTGACATCGATGTTTTGGTTTTGCTGTGCAAGGATCATCTAACTTATGAAGATGAGAACGTTGTCCGTTGGCCGCTATATCAATTGGAAATCAAGACAGGAGTGTCAATCAACCCTATTATTATGTCGCGAAAATCCTGGGAGTCAAGGCCGGTTAAGACCCCGTTCTATTCCAATATCGTCAGGGAGGGCATCGTGTTATGAAAGAGACATTGGATCAGGAAAGCAAAAAGGCTCTCATTGACTATAGAATCAGCAGAGCGTTCGAGACATTGAAGGAAGCGGAATTGCTTTCCAATGAATCCTTCTTCAACGCTGCGGTCAACCGTTTGTACTATGCTTGCTATTACGCTGCTGTTGCTCTTCTGCTGAAGAATGATATTCCGGCACAAACTCACAACGGTGTGAAAACGATGCTGGGCCTTCATTTCGTGTCCAAAGGAATTTTGTCGATAGAAGACGGAAAAGTATTCTCCACGCTCTTTGAAAAAAGGCACAGCAGTGATTATGATGACTTCGTCTATTGTGACAAGGAAATGATTGATGCCCTTACTCCAAAGGCAGAGTCCTTCATTAAATCTATTCAGAATCTTTTATGACAGTCTGTCAACGTTGGACGCCTCTTTTGCTTCCCAAGGGTGCATCCCGCACTATCGGGAAGCGTTTGCCCCACTTTTTGCTACCCAAAGGTGCTACGTCCCGTAGCATTTTTGCGAAGGCCGTACAATCCTTGAATCATTAGTGGTTTTATGCGTTTTCAAAAGTAATGGTTATATTCGTAAGTGTAAGAAAAAAGTTGTCTTATTTATGATGCTTAAAACTATGGTTCAACGTTGTTAGGAACTCTATAGTTTAGAAATCATAGTTGTCAATAAAAATACCTTTCAAATCATTTAGCATGTTACGGAACACGTTGTATTCCATCCTATATGTTTCTTCTTCGAAGCGGATTTGTTCATTATATGCATCGACTTCTTCTTGCGTTTTTTTTGATAGTTTGGTTCTACCTCCAATAAGTGCATCACGCTCTTTTGTTAAACTATTTACTCTTTGCCAATGCAGTCTGTTTTCCGGGCCATTAGATTTCCCTTCTCCTCGTATTGTCCTCCGATCAGTCCAAAAATTGTTAAAAATACATCTGCATTTTCCATCTTTAATCTCTACCCTGCAAGAAAACTTTATTTCAGAAGCATAACGGGCGATGTCTCCTATATGAGCAAACGCATTATCAATGCTTAAGACACTCAAACCCAACTTTACGCTACCGCGAAAGGCAACAAGGTCTGTTCCCATATATCTGTCTTTATCATCAATTCTAAGATGGTATCGGTCTGTTATTTCATAGGCCCATTTTTGTACCTGCTCTGAGATCTCTTCTGCTGTTTTGTCCGGAAATAGGATGACTTCCTTGATTTCATCTTCTCCTCTTTCATTAATTGGGAACAAGCACTCTCCCATCGGCCCATTAGTGTCGAATGCTGTAAACTGTAGATTTTGACCATATTGTTGACCAAAACTGATATAAGGACAAACGAGCAATGTAAAAGAAATAAGAAGGAGTTTAAAATTACACATGGTAGCCATTTTTTTTTGATTCTTTCAAAGTTAGCCTTTTTTTACCAGAAATCAAAGAGAGCATTAAGCAAAAACGTAAAGGCAAAAACATAAACAGACATACGGGCTGTCGGTGCGGGGGCACATCCTTCAAGTTTGATACCATGCTGCTGGTGATGGATCAGAGGCTTGTGGTCCAACGCATGCCTGTCTCAGATACTTAACGACTTAATGTTAAAGTCAAAGACACCACTGTTACTTAAACATAATTGATGAATTCCAAGCTCGCCTAATCGATGCGTACAATGAGCTTAATAATAGAGAAACGAGACTCTGTCTGCAGACCACGAGCACAGAAAATGGCTGTGGAGTCATGTCTAGGGTATGCAGGTGTGGCTGACCCTACCTTAGGAGATGGGGGTTGAGCACGGTTAGTGGGGTTACACTGATGTATAGGGCAGGATGGCGTGGCCGTGGTTTGCGAAAATGGGATTTATCGCTTCTGTTGAAGTGACAGTTAGTAGATGAACCCGAACATCCAGAGAGGAATCTTGTTCTGGAAGGCGTATTCGATGTCATCCGCGACCACAAAGCCGTCGGTGACATCGGAGATTTGCTTCTTCCCTTTCTTGCGTCCTCCGACCTCAAAGGTTCTACCGTCTATCTCGAAGTCGGAAACTGGTGATTCCAGTACGTTATGTGACCGCTTCATCCAGCAGAGGAACATCGTTTCTCGTACATTGCCTACATTTGGCTCGGATTCCGACAGGGCATACATCATGTTAGGGTTCTCCAGATAGAGTTTGTCCATCTTACGCAGTATGGCATTGCCGTTCGCCTTCATTTTCAAGGTGCTGACAAGTTCGGCTTTTTCCAGATATTCCAAATATTGCGGGAGACTGTTCCTCGGTATGCCAAGATCTCGCTCCAGATCTGAGTAGTTGATTTTTAGTGGAACGCTTTGTGCGATGAAGTACATCAACTTCTTTAACTTTTCAGTTGCCGCTATCGTCATTTCCGCATATTTAGGTATGTCAAGTTCAATGGTGGTGGTGATGACCTGGCGTAGTCTGGTCTGGAACTCTGGCTCATCAAAAAACGGGTAACACCCTTCTTTCTTATATTCTTTGAAATAAGCCAGTGGCCTGTGCTCACCGTATGGGAAATCCACATTGCCTTTGAGAATATCTTCAATAGTAGTCTTTTTCAGATTCCATCCTTGTTGTAGGTTGAGGTATTCCCTGAAAGACCAGACCGGCATTTTGTACTCGATGGCCCTTCTGCTCAAATCAGCGCCACCTTTTTTTAGGTCAAGAATGGAACTGCCTGAATATACCACCTTGAGCAGTGGCAATTGGTCGTACATAAGTTTCACTTCGGTGCTCCATCCTCCGTACTTGTGGATCTCATCAATATAAAACACTTTTCCGCCTTCTGCAAAGAACCTCTTTGCTGTGTCAACCAGCGTGTGTGCCGAAAAATATATGTCGTCAGCTGACACATACAGAACCTTGCTGATGTCCTCGAATTTTTTGATATGTTGGAGCATAAGGGTGGATTTCCCGACTCCTTTCTGTCCGAGAATCCCGATTATCCGGCAATTCTAGTTGATGGCATTGTGGAAGTCGCGGAAGAACGACATAGGTGTGAACTCAAGCTTTTGCTTGTATGTGGCATATAAAGATTCCATATCTGCTGATAGTTGCGTGCACAAAATTAAGAAAATTGCACGAAACTATATGCAATTTTTGTAAAATTCTGATAGGATGATAGTGCAGTTGAGCATTGGAAAGGAGCGAAAAGGGGAATTTTTGCGCTTGTCGGGGCCAATGACCTTGACAGGAGCGATGATCAGGGGAATCGCTCCTGTCTAGTTGCTGGAAGAAGGGTGTCCTCAGTCGATGCTGAAGGCTTCGATTTCTTTGTTTAGGGTGTCGAGGATTTCGAGTTTGGTGTTCAG
>DBKH01000038.1 GCA_002297815.1 Bacteroidales bacterium UBA755
ATACAAAAACTTTCGCTATTTTTCTAATATTCAATCAATTAAATTTCATCGAACTCACGTTAAATAAGTTGACCTCTACTTTTCTAGAATCAGAGTATAAGTGAGCCTCTACCTCATAGTACGATAGACCTCTTTCCTGCGGATTTGTACCCGGAGTCGATTTCTCGTAAACTTCGATCCCAATAGACTCGGGTGCGTTAGTGTCTTGCTGTTCAGAAGCAAATACATTCATCGTAGCAGCAATCAGAAGAATGGTAAAAACGGATGCTTTCATCGCTAAATTTTCATTGGTTTCCATTTGCAAAGTTATCTCGAAATAGTTTAATCGAAGAACTTATCTTTTCATATTTTCAGCTCATAACTAATTGATTATCAATGGGGGGGGGTGGGTATCATATAGTTTCAGATGAAACTAGTACAATGCCCAATCGTTGATATAATTGACACTAATCGGAGGTTAAAATCATATATAGATGATATTCTTAAGTCACAGTGCGCTGTGTCTTATCAATTATGTCAAACTATAAAAGCATCCCTAACTACGAATCCAAAATATGAGTATCCAGAAATTCTTAACTATAGTCAAGGCAGTCAGTTTACTATCAGAAGTAGACAGGGCATAGGTCCAAGACTCGTTTTTACAGTCATGGTCAGGCAAGAAGATAATGTTTGGGCATAAAATTTTGGGGAAATCATAAAATACAAGTACATTTACATTCAGTTGAAAGAAAACGGCGTGGCTCTGTTCTTGAGAATAAGAACTCCATTGACAACTGCATTGTCATAATGGCACTAGTGCTGTTTGCGAAGGGTGACAAGGTACTTGTTTATTCAGCCGAACGGTCAAGAATAAAAGACATTTGTCTGATTAATTTCTACCGTATTGTACTAAGCAAGTTCTACCCACAATCGCCTGATATTAACTAAGAATAATTGATGAAAAAATTAGCACATATATGAATATGAAGCATTATTTATCAGTCATCATCTTGACGATTTGTTTGATCTCTTGCGATAGCCATCAGCAATACCGAGACACCCTTTACCAAATTGAATCATACATCGAGGAAAGGCCGGACAGCGCCTTGACTGTTCTGGAACAAATGAATATATCCGGGTTATCCGGCAGAGCGGAGAAGGCTAAGTATGCTTTGCTCTACTCCATGGCGTTGGATAAGAATGTTATTGACAAGACTGATTTCGAGGTTCTGCAACCGGCCATAGATTATTACGAGGGCAAAGGAGGCACAGATACCGACAGGCTGCGCACATACTATTATCAGGGACGCATCTATCAGAATCAAGGGAATGACGCTTTGGCCATGGAGTGTTTTGTCTCAGCGTTGTCGGAAGGAAAAGAATCAGACGACAAACTGACAAAGGCAAGGATTCTGTTCACCCAAGGGGGAATATACAACAAGGTGTTTGAGTGGGATAAGTGTATCTTGACCTACAATGAGGCGGGGAATTATTTCCGGGAATGCGGCAGGACCAGCAGCTACATCAATTGCATAGCCAGCATAATCAATGTCTATACGATAATCGGTGATGTCGAACAGGCGGAGCATTACATTACAATTGGGCTGAATAACCTTGGGGAATGCAGTATGTGGATAAAAGGCTATTTCTATTCAAACTACATCATATTCCTGACAAGCCTCAGACCGGATCGGGTCGATGAGGTCAGGCGAATCCTCGGCATTTATATTGACACGGTGGATTCAAGTTACATTGATTGGCTTTCAGTTTCTTACGCTTATCTGAATATCGGAGACGCGAATCTGGCTCTGGATGCCGTCAAGCGCGTGAATAAAATCCCTAATGTCCAACAAAAGGTTCGATATTATGCGCTGCTCGCGGATATTCATAAGCATAGAGGGGAATATGAAAAAGCTTTGGAGGGATATCTCAAGTACGTCAAGATGACGGATTCTTTGGATTACGAGAAGTCAAAGGCTGGCATTGAGTTTATTGAGGAAAGGCATTCGTTGGAATTGAAGAACATCCAGGACAAAGAGAGGAGCGATCGTCGGTTGCTGGCCGCCATAGGAATCATCATTATATTCCTTTCATTGATCGTCATAATCCGGTATAGATTGAAAGTGAAGACTGTCGAATCCGAGTTGGCGAAACAAGAGAAGGAGAAATACAGGCTGCTATATAATCAGATAGAACAGGAAAGGGATAGTCTGACTGAGCTTCTTGAATGTAATAACGAACTTGAAGGGGCCGCGAAAAATGCGTTGTCGGAAAGATTGGCGTTGCTTAACCGCTTCTTCTTGGCGTATATAACCGACAACCGAGACATGGACAGAAAGGTTAATCAGGAGATGGAGAAGCTTGTCGCTAATAAGGAAGTTTTCATGTCATCCACCCGGTTGGCATTCGTCGGCAGCCATCCCAAATTCATCAAGCACCTTGAAGACCGTGGCTTGAATGAATGGGAAATAAACTATTGCTGCCTGTATGCCTTGGGACTGAAAGGAAAAGAGATCGGGGAATATATCCAACTGAAGAGCCACTTCAACAACAGCAGCGAGATCAGAAAGAAACTGGGGCTGGGAGAGCACGACACTAATTTGGGAACATATATTCGCAAGTTACTGCGTGGAGAAATAATTTGACAGCAATAATGACAAAACTGACAGGCTGCGCATTTTGCGTATCCTGTCAGTTTTGTCATTATTGCGTATTTTGCTGTTTTCCATTATCGTTTCGACCGATATTTCTGTTTCGGGTGATTGGGTGTGTCGGGATATAGCCGTTCAATAATTCCAGATTTAACCATTTGGGGAAGTATGGTCTCTTTTATGTATTTTGAGGTTTTACCTGTAAATACAACAATGTCCTCAGGTGTATGCCACGTGTCACAGAATGATTGAATTTTTGCCCATAAATCCTCTTTTGACACTCTTTTCTTCGTACCATAGATATCCACCAAGGATGTATTGTGATCCCCAAAACTCCCCTTGTTAGCATCCGAACTCCCCCTGTTAACTCCCCTTATTCCATCTTTAGAGGGGTAGTTCACATTCTTGATGGTGGTATAGAAGACATTGGCCTCTGACATAAATTCCGGACGCAGTTCTGCCTTATAGCCGTCAAGTTGTGCTGAGAGGTCGCAAATCTTCCGCAGGCCGGAGCCTCGTTTTTCCATATATCCCAAGTGGGTGAAAACATCAGCCAGTATAGGATTCCTTCGTACCGAAGGTACTTTAGAAATATCTCTATTCTGGATCAGCGTGCCATCAAACATCCCACCAGGGCTATTGAACTCGATGCGGTCATCGAATATGTCAATATGGACTTCACCTCCAATAATGGTGTAGTCCCGGTGAATCAGATGATTGACAATCGCCTCCAATACGGCTCTTTCGGCATAGTCCGGGAGATTTTTACGTCCGTCCGAGAGTTTTACCCATCCACTGTTCGTGTTTGAGTTCACGAAATCCACGCCAGCACGGAGCAGGAGGAGCAGGTTACCTTGATACTCGTGATCGTTGATTGCATCCGTCTTTGTCAACCCGGCCCAGCGTGTTCCGACAAGTTTCGAGTTGTATGCATTGCAATTGTCAGAGAACAGCACTCCTGCCTGTGTCAATAATCCATCCGCCGTAACAAGCCCCATAGACTCAAGCATTTTCTCATCAAATGGTTGTCCTACTCTGCTCGCAAATGTGTTTGCTAAAATTGTAAAAGAGTTCTCGGCTCGTCTTGCCGAGGTTTTCTGTGCGTCAAATGTTGAGTTCGTTCCTTTCAGCACTAAAGAGAGTAACTGATGTTGGGATGCTTGCACGCTTTCATTTCCAATACGCATGAAAGCGGAACGAGTTCCATCCAGATAGTAGTAATACGGTGTTTGCCGGCCTTCTGAAACTTTAACCTCAAGGACTACATTCTCTTCCAATTTGTGAGGTATCAGTTCAAACTCTGGTATTGGATCAAGATGAGCTTTGATTTCTTGGCTTATGAACTCAGCATCCGCCTGAGCGTGTTCCAAGCCTATGACATTTCCCGAATCATCTATACCGAAAAACAGACTGCCGCCCTTAGTGTTCGCAAAGGCGGAGATGCTTTTCAGCCAACTCTTTGTTTTCTTCTTCTCTACAGATGCCTTGAAATCGTAGGTCGAGCATTCTACGTTCAGTATTTTGTCAAGTGTCATATCCATAAATATCATTGTCTTATACAAAGGTACGTTTTTATTTTATTTCTTCCGATACTTCCCGTGCGAGACGTTCTCAAGCTGGCCGGTGTCGCACCAACGGTGAATAATGCGGTCGGCTGTGCGTGGGTTGATGCCGAGGGCTGTGGCGGTCTCTGTGTAGGTCTGGCGGTCGAACTCTGACGGAAGGGCTTCGAGGAACTGACGTTGTTGGAGGGTGGTTCTCGTGGTGGTGGCCGAGGACGCAGCCTGAGACGCGTCGGCTTTCGGGAGGGTGAGGAAGACGTGTGCGTTGTGGCGGAGAATCACGGAGGCCATCGTCATGGCGCTTTGATAGTCGGTGTCAAGGCATGTCAGTCCGTCCTCGATGATGCCGTCCTCCATTATGCGAAGGGCGGAGAGGATCATCGCGAGGCGGAATGTTATCAGGCCTAGACGGCGGACGGAGGCGACGAACTCGTCCCCGCAGCGGTCGCTGTACTCTTTTTGCCAGGCAGAGAATCTTTCGTTGAAGTCTGCGGCCTGGGATGGTGTGAGTGAGAAGCGTATGTCACTGGACTTTTCGAGGACGGTGTTGAAATCGTGGAACTCCTGTCCGAGTCTCTGGAAATGTTCGTCAAGGGTGGTGTCGGTGTGGGTGCTGAACACGTCATTCCATACGAGGCGGAGGTCGAGGAAGTAGAAGATGAAGCGGCTGAACAGGCCGTTCTCGGCGTCGGTGATGAGATTCAGAACCTGTCTGGGTGTTCCGGTGAGGAGCGTGGAGAGACGCGGATTCTTGATGTTCACATATTCACGGTCCTTGCGGCGGATGTAGGAGATGGTCTCGTGGTGGAAAGCCTTGCGGAAGCCGTCGGAATAGTTGCCGTAGTCGGAGCCGAATGTGTTGGCGAGGGTGTCGCCCTCGGTCTCGAACATCAGACCAGTGCCGCCGTTGTCGCCGAGGACCTGATAGACAGCCGTGGCGGAGGAATTTGCCGGAATGAAGAGCATCCGCATAGGAGGTTCCTCTGGCTTTTCCATATCGACCTTCTTCTTGCCGGCGGCGTTGTATTCTGCAATCTTGTGCCTGTACTCGATGGTCTCGGACTCGTTGATTTCGCGGAGGCGGTCGTGGATGGGTTCGACGATGTAGCGGCAGAGGGCGAGGCGGCCTTTGCCGGAGGATGCCTTGGCGGTGATGAATAGGAACAGGTTAGGATAGACGGTGCGGTCGGCATAGACTCCGAAGACGTGAGGGAGGCAGGCGGAGATGACCGCCATCGTACCGAGGATGAGGATGTCAGCGTCTTCCGGGGAGTTTGACTTGGACACAACCTTTTCGAGGAATGACGGGAGTGAGCCTTGCAGGTTCGGCGAGAATGTCGGGAGGGGCAGGTCTTCGTCAATATTGACAATATTGTCAGAATGCGCGGCATTGACAGTTTGCGCAGATTGAGGGTTGAAGGCTTTAGCGGACGAATTCCGTGAATATGCGCATTGTGCGTATTCTGTCATTTTTGTCGATTTTGCGCATTTGGCTGTGGTGAGATTGATGCCGTTATCCTTGGCGAGCTGGAAGAACGTGCGGATGGTTATGCCTGTGCCGTGGGCGTTGAGGCAGCGGTCGTATTGCCTGTCGCATTCCTCCGAGGTGTAGCCGTCGTTGAAACGGCTAATTCGGTGATAGATGGAGCGTCCGCTTTCACCGAGGGCATCGGCGAGGGCGAATCCGAGGTCACGCCAGTTTGAATAGCCTGCGGTGATGTCCGTGCGCGTCGCTTCAATGCGCTGGGTGATGAGCTCAATGTCGTCTTTTGGTTCTGGATGTGAGACTGGCGGCTCAGGGACTTGCTTGATGTCTGACGGAAGCCAGTCCGAGGGTATGAATGTTTCTTTCTGCATTGTCTTATCTGTAATTTGGATTTATGAATGCGTCTGGGTCGTGCGGAAGGAAGCAGGCCCTGGCGATGTCCTTGCCGGACTTGTCGGGTTCGATGCCGTAGGCTTTGGTGATGTATCCAGCGACTGCCCTGAAGTAGTCCGAATGGGAGGTCTGTCCCCTGCTGATTTCGATTATCCATTTGAGCCCGTCTCCAGAGGGGCTTCTGAATAGCAGTGCGGTCTCGAAGTAGCGGTCTGCCAGAAGCCTCTCGAATAGGCCCTCAACATCGGGGACGTGGTCGAAGTCGATGCAGAGGAGGCCAGATTCGGTGACGCAGCCAGCGTTGCTCCGTGATGTGAACTCGCCGCTGAAGGTGGCGTAGTCGAAGTTGGCGGCCTTGTATATTCTTGCCCTTGACCTGTCCGTTATGCTCCGGAGTGTGCGTGTGCGTTCCTCGGCGTAGCGTCCGGTGATGTAGTTCCAGGCGTCGAGGACGGTTATGCTCTTGTAGGCGCTGATGTTTGTTATCGGTGCCTTGTAGAACGAGAACCTTGGGCCTTTGTGGATCGGGAGCGGAGGAATGTCCTTGTATTGGCGGTTCTCTCCGTCAAGGTGGAGGTTCATCTCTCTGTTCAGCGTGGCGAGGAGCTCCTGCCCCGTCTGGTGGTAGTACATCGAGGCGAAGTCGAGAGCGTCGCCGTCGGGGATCGCTCCGCTGATGTCGTGATGCCGGGCGCATTCGTCGGAGAGTCGCCGCTCGGGATGGAGTCTGTGGATGTGGACTTGGAGTGTCCTTTCGCCTCCGGCGTAGGGATTGCGGACTGTGCCGCAATCCCTGCCCGAGACTCGCATAATTGTTTCGCCGGGATAGAATTTACGGAGTATGTGGCAGTAGATGTCCGCACCCCAGAGGGTGTGCCTCAGCACGGTCTGCTTATTTATCGTCCTTTCCATAGCGTTCGCGGATGTTGAACATCACATAGTTGTCTTTCAGGATCCGTTCTATGTCTTGACGGAAGTAGTAGATTTTCCTGCCGATACGAGTGTAGGGTATCGTACCGTTCGAGCGGAGGGTCTGGAGGGTGCGGGGGCTGATGTGGAGCCTCATCATCACGTCCTGGCCGTCAAGGAGGGTGTCTAGGATGCTCTCTCTGTTTCTTTCGCATTGGCATCGGAGGACTTCCTCTTCTGTCATCTTTCCCTGTCTCAGGAGTTCATTCTGGATGAACGGGCATTGGCGGAGGATCTTCGAGTACGGCTCGGCGGGGTCGGCGGCCATCTGGAGGATGATGTCGCCGATTGGCTGCGGTTCACGGCGTCTCATAGCTCTTCCCTTTGGGCG
>DBKH01000040.1 GCA_002297815.1 Bacteroidales bacterium UBA755
TCATCGAACTCACGTTATTTACGAGAGAGTGAAAGAACTTGCAGCAGAGTTGGAGTATGGCAGTGAAAGCGAACTTGAGGCTATGATTGACGAAGGCCTTGATGGGGTCATGACCAAACTTAAGGTTGACTTCCCAAGGATGACAGAAAGAGACAGGCGTTTTATCGTCTTTCAGATTCTCGGCTTGGATGCCAAGACGTTGTCCTATGTCACGGGTTATTCTGTTGCAACAATCTACACAAAGCGTAACCGCCTCAAAGAACGTATGTTAGGGTTGGATTCGGAAAATAGGAACCTCTATCTTGAAATTCTTTGTTAAGGTGTTAATGTCTTGATTACTAGTGCTGTATATAGATATGCTCCTATGGAGCCATTTTGTAACTGTTTGATTATTTGTGCTTTATGTGGCATTGTTAAGATTGGCTATCTTAACAACATTGTAACTATTTGATAATTAAGGATCTTAAATTTGATATGTCAAAACTTTTTTCCATTGACTTTTGTAGAATTCTACCGTACTTTGCATTTGGAAACAAACCGTCAAAAACACATTAATGCAATGAACCGAATAGTATTGACAATCCTTTTTATTTCTATCTGTTGCTGTCCGTTATTGGCAAATATCAGTAACGATGATGGACCGGTCGTGGTTATTGTAAAAGAAAAGCAAACGACAGGACATACACAGACAAACCGTACATCCGCAAGGGCTCTGGTTCAATGCTATTATTACCCTTTTACCAATAACATTGAGTTGTCCTTTCTGTCCAATCTCGGAACAGTAAACGTGTTAATGGAGAACCAGACTACAGGGGAAGTGCAAGAATATGCAGGGAGCAGTTCCTCCGGAGTCATGTTGATCCCTGTCGTGCCAGATTCTGCCTACAGAATGGACATCACAACGGAGAACGGCCATGGTTACTATGCTGTGTTCTTCACAGATGGTGAATTTGACGAATAATCTTCATAATAATTCAGAAACATGTCCAACTCGCTAAAATATCTGATTTTCATTGCCGCGCTTGCCGCCTCCTCTTGTTCTTTTGACAAGGTGGATGTCGCACTGAGGTCGGCGGGAGACAACAGAAGCGAGTTGGGGCGTGTTCTAGAATACTGTTGACCCCACATAATTGTACAAGAATATGTTATTCTAAAAAAACACTAATATGAAAAAGTATTGTTTGATTTCATTTGTTTCCATCCTTTTTATTGGTGGATTATTTGTGACAAGTAAACTTATCGTTAATGATTCTTATGTTTTGTTTAATGCGAATGTAGAGGCTTTGTCGAACGAGGAGAGTTCTTCAGGCATTCTTACTTGTCATAATGATTATTTTTATAAGGAAGGCTATTCTGTCCGAGATTGTGGAAATTGCAGTATGCAATACGATCATAAGGCATCTTTTTGGGCATTACCTGACATATGTAAGAAATGAAATATTGGTACAAAGTTATTGCTGTTATAGGAGTAATAGTAACTTCTTGTGAGAATAAATCTACCACGACAGTTTCTTTTCCTCAAAGAATTGTCGTGGAGAATTTTCCTAAAAATGAGTCTCTTTCAGTATGTAGAAGTTTTTCAGTAGAAGCTGTAGGCGTGATAGATATCGCAGTTAAGAATAGATTGTTGCTGTTGGCTTCATCTTCGGATAGGGATAAGTATATATCAGCTTATAGTTTGGATGATGGTGCCTTTATCGGTAACGCCTTAAATAAGGGAAGGGCGAACGGTGAGTTAAGAGGTGCTAAAAGTTTTGGAGCTCTTGGTCTTAGGACCTTTGGCGATAAACTTTATTCTTATACTTTTGATGGACAGAATAATCTGATTCGCATTGATTTACCGGAGTCTTTCAAACAGGAACATACGGTATTTGATATGATTATTGAAAGAGCCCAGCTAGAGATTCCGCGTGCTTATTATTGCAACGATTCCCTGTTTTTGATAACTTCTGCTGCAGATGATTTAAAAAGCAGAATCAGATCTTTATTAAATGTGAATGGGGGTAATGACATACCTGAGCACCTCAAGTTTCTGAATAAGGTAAGTGTAAAAAATCCTGATGATATTAATGTTCTATCCACTTTAGTGGCATTTGATTCAGAGCGTCAACTTGTGGTGGAGGCAGGACTTCAGCAGAATTCAATACAGTTGTATTCATTGTATGACGATTTCGCTCGGACAATCATTATTGGAAAGCATTTGATGTCTATTGAACAGTTGGCAGCGGAGAGAGATGATCTGATAAGAGATCAATATGTACATATAAATGCTTATGATAGTTACTTTGCTGCCTTGTATTATGATGCCACTGAAGAAGAACAGTATAAAGGAGATAAATTGCCCCGACTTCAATTTTTCTCTTGGAACGGAGAACCAATCTGTGAACTATTGGTACCTTTCCCTGCTTCATCCTTTGACATTGATCATTTAAAAAGAAAGATGTATTTTTTGGACCGTATATCCGAGTCTATTTATGAATGTCCCTTGCCAGATTACTTAATTTAGGAATAACAAATCGAATATCTCAAGTCGCTATGAATTGATTGAGAGTGCTCGTAAGTTAAATTGCTATAGATGAATCGGTTATCAAAAATATTCTTGGAGTTGTTATTATGTTGCACAGTTCTCGTTAGCTGTGGAAACTGGGAGCTTCGTAAGCAGATGACGTCATTTATGGCGCATAAGATAACATTGCCATCGGAGTTGCTGGAAGTTAGGTGTGGATCTATTAGTCCAGTGACAATAACAATGAGTAACCCTACAATGGTGTTCTTTTATGGAAACGATGAGTGTTCCTCTTGCGCGATAGACCATTTGAAAGATGATTTGCCTGGATTTGTTGATATCGAGCAATCTGGAAAATGCAAAGTCGTGGTACTGTTTTCTCCGTCGGAAGATGATTTGATGGACGTTCAGGAGCAGATTAGAGGCTTGGAATTTTATTTTCCAATATATGTGGATTTGTATGGAGACTTTTACAGGCTCAATAAGGATTTCCCTTCGGACCGAAGGTTCCATAGTTTCCTGCTGGGGACCGACTCGCATCCAGTCTTTGTCGGGAACCCGCTTCATGATGAAGAATTATCGAAAATATTTGAAAAAGTCTTAGAAAGGAATTTAGGTAAATCTAATTAGGCAAAAAATGACAAGATGGATTGTTCCATTAGTAGCACTAAGCGTGACCCTGTGTGGGTGTTCTTCAAGGAATATCTCCTTGGCGGTTTTCGAGGATGTGAAGTCTGTAAGGGAATTTCCCTATTCTTCTACGCTTGAGAACGGTGAGGTCTTGAACTTTGTCCCAGCAGGAGCCCTTGATATTGCTATAATTGGAGATACTATAATATTCTCGGTACCTTCTGAAAAATTTTTATATGCTTATGACATAGCAGATGGAACTTGTCTAGGCTCATTTCTTCGTAAGGGAAACGGTCCTTATGAGTTTCTCAATCCGCCTTTTATGCAAGATTTGGTGATTTCTGATGGTATTGTCGGCATTTATGATCCTAATGGGCATTTCTATGATTTTGACCTTGAACAGTCAATTAATCAAAGTGTGCCGGAGGTCATAAAAGACATTGAAAAGTTACCTAGGGAATTGAAAAGTTGTTTCAGGATAGATGACTCCTCTTATTATTGTCGAAGACTTCGCTCAGATGAGAAAGGGCAACAGCGCTTTCTTTGGTCAGGAGGGAAAGAGACCTCTATATTGGTTCTATCGAGGCATTAAATGAGGTTCTTCTTGAAGGTAAAGGCGATGGATATCGCCATAATTTGCTGTCGTCCATAGCTGCCTATAATAAAGAGAAAGATATTGTTGTGGAGGCAGCTATATATCAGGATGTCATCAATATTTACTCTTTGCGCAAGGCGTTCGAGTTGTCCATAGTAACAGGAGAGAATATTAATACGATAGAAGAGTTGTCAACGTTGCCGTATGGCGATTTCAAGGATGTGTATATGGATCTTCGCCTATACGATGACTGTTTTGCCTGCCTGAGAGCAGGGAATTGTTTGCAATTCTTTGATTGGTTTGGAGCTCCATTGATGCAAGTGCTGCTTCCTGAACCTGCTACGGCATTTGATATTGACTGGGACAACGGATTCTTATACACATACAATATTGAAACTGAAAGGTTATTAAGATACAATATTGGAAATGAGATAGAGTAAGATGTAATACGATTATGCTAACATTTTCTTAGTAATGAAAGGAATAATATTTAGTATATGGAGGCTGCCAGCGGCAGCTTCCATATTGGCGTTAGTGATGCTGTTGGGTTCGTGCTCCAACGGTGATAACGTTTATGATTCAATGCGCAGGATTGTAAGTGATGGCGCTCCTGCTTACAACAGTGTGCGGCTGGAACAACTTCAGTTGGATTCCGTGCGTTATTCCGGAGAGTCTTTCTCGTGGGCGCAGGAGGGTCAAGGAATATGCTGTCTGGACATATTCTATGGCTGGCTTTATAAATTCGATGTGGACGGTCATCTGGTAAAGAGGACTCTTGGCAACGGCAGAGCGTCGAATGAGTCAATAATTAAGCATTATATGATTGGCACAATGTCAGGTGATGGTGAGCTTGCTATTGCGGGATCAAGTCTGGATTTCGAGTATTTCTCAAAAGATTTGACCGCTGTCAACAGATTTCTTATCGTGAAAGACCAGAGTAAGGAATATTCTCCGTTGGATTTTCTTGCCTACACGACTCCTGGGGACTGTATCGCCAGATTCCATAAAGGTAAACTCTATGAAGGCCTGGTGTCAGATGATCCGGATTTTATATTTGGTCCTGATTACGAGAAGGAGGTTTGCCACATCGGCGTTGTGGATATGACTGAGGGAAAAGCGTTGAAATCAGAGATTCAAGGGCTGCCCTCTATGTTCAGTGATGACAAGGCGAAGTACAGAGGAATGGATTTTGTTGCTTTTGACATTGATAGTCAGGATAATATGTATGTTGGCTTCGCTGCCGATTCCTTGGTTTATGTCTTTGACCATAACCGCAAACCGAAGTATGCGTTCGGGCGTTCAGGAGTTGATATGGACGCGGATTATGAGCGTTTTGGCTCTTTGGACGAGATGAATGCCTATAGGACAAACATAACGAAAAAAGGATACTGTTACTGGATTGAATATATTGACGAGACGGGAGTATGTTTCAGGTCTTATAAGAAAGGAGCGGATTCAGAATACGACGGCCTTCAGGTGTATAAAGATGGGAAACTGATGTCTGATAGTGAGGTTCCGAAAGGGTTCAAGGTCGTTGGTTACATCGCTCCATACTATTATTCCCAGATTATGGGCGGAGAAGAGGACGACTCTATGATGGTATATCAATTTAAGTTGGATCGATCCGGACGGTAATTAGTGTTGTGGTTCTTCTGGCTATAGCTCTGTTCTCGTTGGCCTTATTCGTCTGTCGGCGAGAGGTGGCTGAACGCATAGTCGTCTCGGCGCTGTCGCTATGGCTTGCCTACGAGTCGGTGCTTGGGATTATACAGTTGCTTGGAATCACGGTCTCTCATAACAGTATGTGCCCTATGACCGGAGACTTCGCTAACTCTGGCCCTTATGGCGGGTTTCTCGCTGTCTGCATAGCAGTGGTTTTTGCGGCCGCGTGGAAATGGCGTGACTCTGTAAACTTGTATGATAGAATACTATTCTGGCTATCATCTGTTTCCGGATGTCTGGGCATTGTCGTTCTGCCCGCATCAATGAGCAGGGCCGGTTTCGTTGCATTGGCCGTGTCAGGGGTCGTTGTTGCCTTGACCAACACGGGATTAAAGTCATATTTGAAATCTCATAAGTGGATGGCTCTGTCTGTTATGACTGTGATCGTTGTTGTCGGTGTGGGTGCGTTCTGCCTCAAGAAGGATTCTGCACTTGGCCGTTTTCATATTTGGGAGATGGAATTGCGTGCCATAGCCGACAGACCATTGACAGGCCACGGATACGGAAATGCACTCGGGGCATACGGTGATGCGCAGGCTGAATATTTTGAGGCGGAAGAGCGCAGTCAAGAGAGGGTAAGGATAGCTGGTTGCCCGGAATATGCGTTCAATGAATATCTCCGTTTTGGTTTGGAGTTTGGGATCCTTGGCTTGTTGTTGTCAATGGCCGTGATTGTATTCGGAGTACTGGCGTTGTTTCGTGCAGGTTCATCATTGGCCTATGGACTCATAGCTTGGGGAATATTCGCGATGGCTTCATATCCTTTGGATGTATGGCAGTTACGAGCGCTGTTGACCGTCTTCTTGGGAGCGGCGATAGGTGCGAATGTGAAGGCTGGGAAAAACGGAAAGTTGATTTTGGTTCCGGCACTCGTCTGCTTATCGGTAGGGTTAATGATGATATGGTTGCCGGAAAACAAACGGAAAAAAGAAGCAGAGGACAAATGGCTTTATGAGCGGAGGTTCGCCAACTTTGAGATTTTCGACGGCATGGCGGACAGGTTGGCGGAGCTATACCCGCAGCTCCGGATGAAGTTCCGTTATCTTTATGATTATGGCTATGCGCTTCATAAGGAAGGTCGTTATTCTGAAAGCAATGTGATTTTAATGAAGGGGGCGTCAATATCCTCGGATCCTATGTTCTACAACATCATCGGTAAAAACTTCGAAGCGCTTGGAGATTATGACGAAGCCGAGCGTAATTATATTCATTCGCACAATATGGTGCCGTCGCGGTTGTACCCTTACATCTTGCTGATGGAAATGGAAGATAAGAGGGGAGACACAAAGCAGGCGTTGTCTTATGCGCGGATGGCGTTGTCCTTCCCTGTAAATGAGAGGAATAGGTCTATGCGTGATCTTCATGACAGAGCGGAGAAGTACTATGTTGAGCATAAGAAAGATTAAGAGGCTGTCGCTGATTGTATTGTCATCAGTAATGGTGCTTGTTGTCCTCCACTACATTTACAGAGCCTTGATATGTGACACTTTCGTGGTTACAGGTGAGTCGATGGAACCGGTTCTCCATAGTGGAGAACGAGTGTGGGTGAACAAACTTAGGATGGGGGCGCGGATCTATACCGACTATGATTTCACAAAACCGACTTTGTCCTCGTTCCGCTTGCCTGGGTTCTCTAAGGTTAAAGCTGGAGATTTGGTGGTCGCGAACTATCCCTATGCGAGGTCAAAGGACACGATTTCATTCCGCATAAACTATGTCTATCTGAAGCGTTGCTATGCCGTGCCTGGTGATACGTTGAGGATAAAGAATGGGTATTATGTTGATCCTCAAACCGGTGGGCAAATTGGTGATCTGAAATATCAGCGTATCTTGTCGGAAACCTCGGATTCAATTCTGACGAAGACCGGTGTTGTGCTGAAAGCCATGCAGGTGAACCAAAAACTTGGCTGGTCGATACGTGATTTCGGACCGTTGCCGGTTCCGAAAAAAGGTGATACCGTTGAAATTACCGCTGACAATTACAGAACCTGGCGCAGACCTATATTGTATGAGACGGGTAAGTGTCTGAGAGAGTGCGGTGGACAAGTATTCTTGGGACAGACACCATTGCATGAATATTCCTTTAAAGGCAACTGGTATTTCCTTGGCGGCGACAACGTCCTCAACTCCCACGACAGCCGCTACTTCGGCCTTGTTCCGGAGGAGTACATAGTCGGAGTTGTTGTTTCAGAAGTGGAACGAAATCTTTGATCAGCGTAAAATGATTCTCGAATAATTTGAGGCCTTGTCTGAAATAATTGCTATTTTTATGTCGTAAACGACCCATTAAAGGGCCATTATCTATTACATGAGATCATTAGGGATAGTCATTAGAGTAGTCGTGGTGATCATCGCCATAGCCTTTGCTTCTTCGTGTGTGAACAAGGAAGCCAAGCGGATCATGGACACTGCGGATGCCGTGATGTGGACAAAACCTGATAGTGCGTTGGCCGCGTTGGAATCTATCGACACGCTGAGCCTTAAGACCGAGGTTCAGCGCGCGAGGTACTCACTGCTGTACACGATGGCCTTGAGCAGGAATTGGATTGACACGACCGATCTTCGCGTAATACAGCCCGCTGCAAAGTACTATGAGCGTCACGGTTCCAAAGACGACAAGATGAGGATGTATTACTATCTCGGTACTGTACATTTCAACGCGGGGAATCTTGAATCCGCCATCGAGAACTATGTCAGGGCGAAGGAATATTCCTCGGATTCTGACAATATGATGTTTAAGGGGCTAATCAGTTCAGCGATTTCCGATGTCTATGCCCGTAATCACAATTTTTACGAAAGCATTACTTTCTCCAAGGCTGCCTGCGATTATTTTGCTCAGGCGGGCGATTCTTTCCGGCTGTGGAATACTACGGCTTGCCTGGCAAACTACTATCTGAATATCGAGGATTGGCATGAAGCGGACAGCCTCAATTCCATTTTCTTTTCACAGCCAATCCGTGACACCTCTATCTACTCTCGACAGTTGTTTAACGTGGCGTGGGGCAATTACCTAAGGCCAGATTCCAATCCTTGTAGTTCAATTGATCTGTTTGTCAAAGCGATTTCGGAATATGACGGCAGGCCGTCTTTCCGGGACTATTGCGTCTATGCCAGCGCCTCGGAAGCCATAGGCGACCATAAGACAGCGGATGACATAATCCGACAGCTGGAAATGGCTGGTATGGATTCGACGGTCTTGTCGATCTGGAAATATAGAATCTTTAAGCATCGTGGAGACTATAAGGCCGCGCTGTCGTTTTTTGAGCAGTCTGTTAGGGAAAGTGACAACGAGATTCGAAAAACCGTCAGCCAGTCTGTGGCGCTGGCCCAGTCGGACTATTACGAAAACAAGTCCCTTCTGTTGGACAGGGAACGCCACGATCAATCCTTGCTAAAGTGGATATTGTCGCTTGTGTGTCTGTTGTCGCTGACCCTGTCCGTTATGGTTTATTTGAACCGCAAGATGGTCTGGAAACGGCAGGTTGAAGAGATGTCGTCAATTAACGATGAGATTAGCCAGCGGTTGTCGGAAAGCCTTATGTACAATGAGGCGAACCAGCGGTCGGTAGAGTCGTTGACATTGGCTAATGAACAGGCTGAGAAGAGGATTCAAGTCTTGTCAGAAAAACTCACCGCTGTCGGGAGAGAACAGATGATGGTGAGTTTAAGGAGCAAATATGTTCAGATTCACAAGAGGCAGTACGGTCAGTTGAATGATCTGTGCCATCAGTATTTTGATCCCGGTCAATCTTCCAGATGGGCAAAAGACAAAATCTATGCGGAAGTCAAAAGAATCCTTTCGATACTTGAGGCACCGAATCAGAAAGCGTTGGAGTCGATGCTTGATGAGAATCTGGATGGCATAATGGCAAGATTCCGTGCAGCAATGCCGGATGTTAATGAGAAAGATATCCGTCTATTCTCTTTGTTAATCTTGGGCTTTGACACCAAAACGATTTCCCGGATAGCTGGCTATAGTGTGAACTCGATCTACACTAAGCGCTATAATTTGAAAGAAAAAATCATGGTTTCAGATAGTGAGGACAAGGAGTTGTTCTTAGAATTAATATCGTCTTAGGCGTAATTACTTGATAATTAGCGTACTATAAAATTAATGAATTGTTATGATCGCACTAATTCATTGATGATTAGCTGTTTAAATAGCAAATATTGAGAAATGTAAGTTTATTCGATGTGTAAAACATTGTAATTTAACATGTTGCGTTTTGTGAATAGTAAAACGATTTTTCATTGTCTTGCCATATTTTCTACCGAACTTTGCAGCTGTAAAACCAATAATTATATGCTTATGCGAAAAAAAGTTTATTTATTACTAAGTGCAGTGTGCCTTGTCTCTGCCTTATTTGCCTTTAATGCCTATGCGGGAATAGAAGACGCAGGGGATATTACTCTACCTGAAGGAGATCTTGATTCTGTGAATCGTTGCAGGTGCAAAAACGATGGATGCTATGGCGGGAACGCTATCTCTTTAAGAGCCGCTTGTGCTAAGTCGAATGAACCTTTGAATTGTGCTGACTACGATGGCAATTGCCCGTAATGCTGTTATCTAGTAAACATTTGTCAAATTAATTTTATAGAATGAGACGTTTTATTCTTTTAATTACCCTATTATTTATGGGTTATGGAGCATTTGCTTCGGGTTTTGACAATGCGCAGGACACTCTGCATGCTTCTGTGGTCAGAGGGGAGCGCAGCGCACGCTCCATCGTCAAGGATGCAGCGCGTGATTTCTCTAAGTACTACGCAGATTATTACGCCTCATTCTTGATCGTGCGGACCATTAAGTGCAATGGGAAATACAGAGAGGTACAAGGCGCTACGGGCGTGTTCGCCTCTCTGGATTTTAACCAGAAAACAAACATAAAGCTCTACTGGGATGACCGAAACGCAATGGGGAGACTGTACGTCTGCGACACCTTTGTCAGCGAGAGCCTTTTTGCTGACAAGAATGAGATCAATCCTGTCTTGAACGTGAGATCTAAAGACATAGGGAGCGATGTGGATGCACTCAAGGTTAAGTATGCCAACAATTTCGATGTGTCGGCCTTGGACCGGAAAAGAGCCGTTGAGATATTCTCTCCCTTGAACCCAAAGATGATAGGCGGCTACACATACAAGAGTTCAGGCACCACTAAGATTGGAGGCAAGAACGTGCGTGTCATTGATTTCAGCTCGAATGCTAAAGAACTGTCAGTCAAGGAGAGAATCCTGTGTTCAGGACAGTTGTTCATTGACTATGACGGGCGGGTTCAAAAGATTGTGGTGAAAGATATGGATGACAGGTTCACAAGGTACATCAGGAACTTTTCACCGATGTCTCTTGCAACCCCGTACACCTACACAATAACCTACGGTGAGAAGAACGGAAAAATTTACACCGAGAGTATAAGACAGGAATTGTCATGGAGAGCACCGGAGGGCGGTGCCGCTGACCTTTACTGCGCTGAGGCTAACCCTTACCGCAACCCGTTCAAGAATCGTGTTGAGACTGATTTCATGATGAAGTTCTCGGAACCTCAGATGGCCAAGTCTGAAGAGGAGCATGGCGATGCTACTCCAGCGTACAGTATCTTGTGCTACAATGATTCACGGGATTTCAACTTTTGGAAGCGGATACTCTCCAAGGAAATTGATTTGGACCGGTTCATGAAGGACACGGGAACAACGTGGGACATTCTTTGCGGACAGACCCAGACGCGTCAGGAGAGAGACATTGTCGCCCGCTGTGGGAACGATGAGGCCAAGGCGTCAAAGGAGAAGAAGAGGGTGGACGTGAAGACCTCTAGAGCGAGGGAAACTTATCAGTTATTATTCAAAAAAGACTACAAGGATGGTTTCAAATAGTCACCGATGCCTTATTCTCGGCAATAAAGTTTTAATAGTCATTGTGTTGTCAACTCTGCTCAGCCTTTTGTCGGCATGCGCGGGAAGTGACAGCCCGTACGATAAGGTAGATCACTTCGGAAAAGAAAACATAGTTTGCACATCCTTGGTGTTTGACACCTTGAGGTTGGACGCCCAATATACATCCCTTTCCGGACAATGGCACATGAAAGACGGCACCTTATGTTTTGTCGATGAATATGCCGTTGGGGTCAAGGAATATGACCTCAGTGGTCATTTTATGGGGGAGCATATACGTCAAGGGAAAGGCCCTGACGAAGTCCTCGCTGCTTCTTTCGTCTCGACATTCGACAAGTCCACGGGAGATTTCATCATGCAAGATTCGAATTGTTTCATCCATAGGTTCTCAAAAGACTACAAAAAACTGTTTTCATTGAATCAGGCATGGTTCACCGCGATGAGTCCCAATTTTGGAAACAAAGGTTGGTCTGACCTTTACAATCATCCCGATCCGGAGGTCCCGGAAATGTACGAGTACAATTTTGAGTGCAACAGAATGCAGGCGATCGACTCCATCGTGATAATCCCTACCATCACCGAGCATGTGAGTTATAATGGCTACGAGAAGAGGCATAGTAAAGGATTCTGGACGGACTCCTACATATTCATCCGCTTCCGTCCTGAGGCGGTTGAGTCGAGCAAGGTGATCTTCGGTCATTATCCTCCTGTCTATCACAGAAGAAACATCCCAGTGTTCTCAAAATATGATTTCTATGCGGAGAAGAATGGCCTTGCCGTCAATTTCGCTGCCGATCCGAGAATATTCCTGATGGACTATGACGGCAATGTCACTGGATCGTTCGGCTTTTCTGAGAAGGGCATCTCTGGAAAGTACCCAGAAACCTCATCTTTTGAGGAGTATGAATCTAAGTGCAAGAAAATGAGGAAAGAACACGGTTATTATGACCGGCTTGTAAAATGTGGTGACTACATTTTCCGGACCTGCCGTCTGGACAAAGCGGTCGGGACAATTCTCCAGATTTATGATGGAAACTATGATCTTGTCGGGCGGGTTCCAGTCAGTGACGGTTTTGAAGTGATTGGTGAATATAACAGCACTTATTACGCTTATGACAGTCTGGATCTGGACTCGGAGCAATTTGTCTTTTTAAGTTTCATAATATAAGCACATTATGCGACATCGTCCATTTGCTTCTGGCATAAGGAGAGTGGTACATTTGCTAATGTTTCTACTCTTAATGAACAATTATTGTTTTGGACAGGGAAGGGATTCAACATCCCGACATAATCCTGAACTAAGATTCCTAGAGAAAAGAATCATTGATTATGGCCATATAAAAGCGAAAGATCAAATTACTATAAATGTGCAATTTGAAAATGCGGGGTTGGCTCCATTATGCATATTTTCCAGTTAATAT
>DBKH01000088.1 GCA_002297815.1 Bacteroidales bacterium UBA755
TGGGCGATAGCCGGCTATGGATTCAGGGCGGTTGTCTCCAGCTCATTCGCGGACATCCATCGCAACAATGAACTCAACAGCTTCGTGTTGCCGGTCCAGGTCAGCGAGGCCTTCCTCAAAAAGATCTTTGAGGCGATCTCCGCTGATCCGTCCGTGAAGCTGCGGATTGATCTTCCGTCCCAGAAGGTTACCCTTCTTTCGGATGGCAGCTCGGAGCGTTTCGAGATAAGCGCCTACAAGAAGTACTGCCTAGAGAATGCCCTTGATGACATTGACTACTTGCTTGAACATAAAGAAAAAATTGAAGAATATGAAACTGAACATAGCGAAATTGCCGGGTGACGGAGTCGGCCCGGAAGTGGTGGAACAGGCCGTGAAGGCCATAGATGCGGTCTGCAGGCGTTTCGGCCACGAAGTCGAGTACCGGTTCGCCTTGGTCGGGGCGTGCGCGATAGATGCTTGTGGCTCAGCCTTTCCTGAGGAGACCCTGAAAGTTTGCCTTAACAGTGATGCTGTCCTGTTCGGTGCCGTTGGTGATCCGAAATACGACAATGATCCCACCGCGAAGGTCCGACCAGAACAAGGGCTGCTTGCTATGCGCCGGGAACTTGGGCTTTATGCCAATCTAAGGCCAGTGGAGACTTTCCCTAGCCTGCTGGACAGATCTCCGCTCAGGCCGGAGATAGCCTCCAGGGCGGATTTCGTCTGTGTTAGGGAGTTGACGGGGGGCATGTATTTCGGTGAGAAGGGCCGCCTTGACGGTGGTGACACTGCCTATGACACCAACATTTACCACCGTTATGAGGTTGAGCGAATCCTGCGGAAGGCATATTCATTGGCAACGATTCGCCGCAAGCATTTGACGGTGGTTGACAAAGCCAACGTTCTGGAGTCTTCGAGACTTTGGAGGCAGGTGGCGCAGGAAATGGCTCCGGAATATCCTGAAGTCCAGACTGACTATATGTATGTGGACAACGCTGCGATGAAACTTATCACCGATCCTCGCTTTTTCGATGTGCTTGTGACTGAGAACACTTTCGGGGACATCCTGACTGATGAGGCGAGCTGCATCTCCGGCTCGATGGGGCTCCTTGCCTCCGCCTCGCTCGGGGAGCATACAGGTGTCTATGAGCCTATCCATGGCTCCTATCCTCAGGCAGCGGGACGGAACATCGCCAATCCGCTTGCCACGATCCTCTCCGCAGCGATGATGTTTGAGTATGCTTTCGGTTTGAAGCAGGAAGGTGCTGCCATCCGCAAGGCGGTCAGCGAAAGTATTGATCGTGGTTTCGTCACAGAGGATCTGGTTTCATCCGGAGCGCATCCTATGGGTACGTCAGAGGTGGGCGACAAAGTCGCTGATTTAATAGAGAATAATAATTAACGAATTGATATGAACGAACTTGATTGGGGAAGCCTTGGCTTCAATTACAGTAAAACAAATGCCATTGTCTATAGTCGTTTCAGAGACGGACAGTGGTCGGAACCGGAACTGACTGATGATTTCGATTTCCGTTTCAATGCCTTTGCCGGAGTGTTCCACTATGGCAATTCTTGCTTTGAGGGCCTTAAGGCTTTCCGTGGCAAGGACGGGAAAGTCCGTATCTTCCGCCCGGACGAAAACGCTAAGCGTCTTCAAAGAAGCGCGGCCCGCCTTTCGATGGCGGCTCCGTCCGAGGAACTTTTCCTTAAGATGTGTCAGATGTGTGTGAAGGCCAATCTTGATTTTCTTCCTCCGTATGGGCATAATGCATCCATGTACCTTCGCCCTGTGCTCGAAGGCATTGACCCTCAGCTTAGCATCTGCTCCTCAAGCGAGGTGCTGTTCTCGGTAATGTGCGCCCCTGTCAGTACCTATGCCAAAGCTGGGGTGCTTACTCCGGTCTCCGCTGTCATCTCCCGCGACTTCGACAGGGCCGCTCCGAACGGTACCGGTTCCTACAAGATAGGGGCGAACTATGCGATGTCCCTTTACCCTTACAATCTTGCTCATTCCCAGGGCTATACAGAACTGCTGTTTCTCGATCCCGCCACCAAGACAAGGATTGACGAATTCGGCTCGTCCAATTTCATAGGCATCAAGGGTAACACCTATGTGACTCCGCTTTCTGATAGCGTACTCCCTTCCATCACGAACAAGTCCCTTCGCACCATCGCTGAAGACCTCGGAATGAAGGTAGAGATAAGACCGATTCCTGTCGAGGAACTCGCTGAGTTCGATGAGGTCAACGCCTGTGGCACCGCAGTGGTGATCACCCCAATCCGTTCCATTGATGACAAACCGCTGCTTGAAGGCTCAGAGGTCTCCCGCACTTACACAATGCCATCAGGCTCTGAGTGCGGAAAGATGAGCCGCACCCTCTATGACCGCATCCGCTCCATCCAAGACGGCATAGTCGAGGACACCCACGGCTGGTGCGTCGAGCTGTAGGGTGATTCGCCACTGCGCTCTTAAATGGAATGTGGATATAATCCGAGGGGTGAAGCGGAGAGCCTTACGGCTCAGAGTGAAGACTGACTACAGAAATCGCCCTAATGACGTCTGTAGTGGCTTCGCACTCTCTCAACCTTGCCGAAACGCACTCGCCTGTAGGCTCGTACCCTGACAAGTCTGATAATCTCCACCTCAATGGCGACTATCACAAGATGTTGGCTTGTTCTCATTTTACTAGCGTTATTTTAAAATAGTGAAAAAGGTGAGAGAACAACCGTCCTTGTTTGTGGTACCCCCTCGGTATGTGACATAAAAACAAAAAGCAAGCATCCCTTTTAGGGAAAAGATGCTTGCTTTTACTTTCCTTTTTCCAAATAACGTTAGTTGATGCAAATCTAAGGATGTTTTTTCATTTTGTCAAGAGATTTTAGACGAAAGTTTAATAATGCCTAAAAATATCCTATATCAATGCTTCAAGTTTTCATGCGTTGATTTTTTGCAAATTATAAAATATACTTTTAAATAAAGGTATGAAAATCCGTTTGAGGATCCGGCGATCCGATGATTATTCAGACTTTTCTTTTGTCGTGAATTTTGTGTAAGTTTGCAGGTTAAACAGACAATCAGGGAATGTTCAGGAAACTTGCGGACAGATTGAAGGAGTTCAAGCTCACGATGAGGATGAAGCTGACGCTGAGCCTCAGCGCGATAGCTGTGACTCTGCTTGTCTCCAGCGTGATCTCTATAATGGAGTATTACAAGATGAGCAACTATGTGTCGGATCTCATAGCGGACAACATCCGGAGCGTCAATGTGGCCCAGAAGCTGTCCGAGGTCACTAACAAGTACAATCTGGATCTGCTTACGGTGATCGGAGACGATGCCGTCGGCACGCTGCCGGATTTCCATCAGAAGGAGTTTATGGCGCATTGTGACTCACTTCGCAACTCATTGACCTCAGACAAGATGGTGCCTCTGACGGATTCCGTGGTCTATGCCTATTCGGCTTACATGCTGACTTCTTTGGAACTCAATGACGTGCTGCTTTCGGATTTCATCGACACGAGGGCTTGGTACTTCGACAGATTGCAGCCAAAGTTCAAGAGGCTGAACTACTACATTGATGTGCTGAACGGGGCGATCTACGATGACCTGAAGAAGAACTCGCTGACATTCCAAAGGGGGTTCTACAGAAGCATCATTCCGGGGGCAGTGGCTGTAGGTGTGGGGCTTCTTCTTGTGCTGATGCTGCTCTTCTTCCTGCTGGTCTATTATGTGAATCCAATCTACAGGATGCTGGCCGGGCTTAATAACTATCGGTCGTTCAACAAGAAATATTCCTACTCCTTTGAGGGGGATGATCAGTTGGCGGAGCTCAATGACGGCATCACGGAGCTGACGGGGGAGAACCAGATGCTGCGTAAGCGTGTGGCCAACCTTCGGGCGAAGGCCGCTTCGGGGACGGTCGCTTCGGTCCCCGAACCTGCCGAGGTGACAGCACCAACCAAAAACAACAACTAAAAGAATATCCGAATGAACGTCAAGGTGATATCCAGAAACGTGGGCTACGCACTGCTCGTCAGCGCGCTGTTCATGTTCCTGTCCATCCTGGTCTCCGTGGCGAACGGCAATGACAGCGCCTTGGCCGCCCTGATGATCAGCTTCACGATCACCTTCACCGTCGGAATATTCCCGTTCATATTCGTGAGAAAATCAGCCGCCATCACACTGAAGGACGGCTACATGATCATCGCTCTCTCGTGGCTGCTGTCCTTCATATTCGGAATGCTTCCGTATGCGCTTTGGGGCGGGCCTTTCACAATTATAAACGCTTGGTTTGAAAGTGTTTCCGGCTACACCACCACAGGGTTCTCGATTCTGGATAATGTCGAGGCTCTGCCGAACAGTCTGCTTTTCTGGCGTTCCTCCACGCACTTCATCGGAGGCTTGGGAGTCGTGGTTTTTCTTCTGTTGATTATTCCGAGTTCGTCTCAGATGAGATTGAGGCTCACCAGCTTGGAACTTTCATCCTTGTCCAAAAGAGAATATCGTTCAGGAGCCAACAGAACGGTTTACATTTTCACCTATGTCTATATTGGACTGGTCTTTGTCTCCTTCGTCCTCTACATGCTTGCAGGCATGAGCCCTTTTGACGCCATCAACCATGCCATGAGCGTGGTGGCGACAGGAGGGTTCAGCACAAGAAACCATTCGATAGGCTATTTCGATTCTTTGCCGATATACCTTATCACGATGGTTTTCATGTTGCTGTCCTCCGTCCATTTCGGTATGGTGTTCGTGGCTGTTGCCACAAGGTCGCTCAAGCCGTTCAAGAATGAGATATTCAAGTTCTATCTCGGTGCGATGGTTGTGGCCAGCGTAATCGTGGCGATGTCCCTGAAGCTCCATGGGATCGAGGACTCTTGGGGTGGAGCTCTGCTTTCCGGGTCCTTCCACATCCTTAGCTTCGCTTCCTCGACAGGCTTCAGCATCGCGGACAACAGCGTTTGGCCCGTACTGCCTTCCGCCATGCTTTTGCTGATGTCGGTCTGCTGTGGAATGGCCGGCTCCACCACCGGTGGAGTGAAAGCCGACAGAGTTCTGCTCCTCTGCAAGGAGATAAAGTACCAGCTCAGGACGTCCCTGCATCCGGCCTCCGTCAATGATGCCCGCGTGAACGGCAGGGTTGTCCGTCAGGATGACATTGCTCCGCACATCCTTTACATAGCCTTGTATTTTATGGTCGTGGCCATCTCTATGGCCGCGTGTCTGGTGTTCAATCCGGATAATACCCATGCCTTGACGGCCACCATAACCTCCTTGAGCAATGTAGGAATTTGCGTAGGAGACCTTGGCTCGATGAGCAGTTTCAATGCTGAGCCAACTTCCGCCAAATTCTTGTATTCCATTGATATGTTTCTCGGACGTGTCGAGATCTATCCGATTCTGGCCGTGGTGATGATGATTTTCAGCCGCAGGAACAAGTAGGCTTATGGACAGGGGAGAGTTTTTCTACAAGCGTTTCAGGGACGGTTTCCCTTACGATTGCACTTCGGATCAGGATAACCTGTTCCGGGAGATCGCTGATTTCGTGACGTGTGATGACGCTGACATTCTGGTGGTCAACGGGTATGCTGGCACGGGAAAGACTTCGGCCATCGCCGCGGTGATCCGGTCGTTTGACGATTTGAGGCCGAAACGGGCGGACAAGCAGCCTGTCGAAGCGCACCGGAATGCGGAAGAAGCAACCGATGAATACGAGGAAATCTGCTACCTCCTCGCCCCCACTGGCCGCGCTGCCAAGGTCCTCTCCCTGTACGCTGACAAACCCGCCCGCACGATCCACAAATGCATCTACCGCCAGAAATCTGTCGGTGATGACGGCTTCGGCCAGTTCTCCTTGGCTCCCAACAAACTCTCCCACAAACTCTTCATCGTGGACGAAGTCTCTCTGATCGGCATAGATGACTCTCAGCGCCAAGGCACAACCCAATTCGGAACCGGAGACCTTCTGAAAGATCTTATTGAATATGTCCGCGCTGGCAATGACTGCCGCCTGATCCTGCTCGGAGACGACGCCCAGCTGCCCCCTGTCGGGATGGAAGCCTCACCGGCCCTCTCGAAGGAGTGCATGGACTGCTTTGGAGGAGTACGATATTGCTCTTTGACCCAAGTCGTCCGCCAACAGAAAGAGTCCGGGATCTTGCTCAATGCCACCAAGTTGCGGGAACTCATCGCCTCTGACCTCTACGGTGACGGAATGTTCACCCCGGACGAGATAGGGCTGACAGTGGACGGCTTCGATGATGTCGTTCGGATCACCGGCGGAGAGCTCATCGACACCCTGAACTCGGCATATTTTTCTGAATATTCAAAAGACGACACCGTGGTGCTCTGCCGCTCCAACAAGCGCGCGAACCGCTACAACGCCGGCATCCGAGCCCAGGTCTTCTACGACGAGGAACGTTTGGTCCGTGGCGAGAAACTGATGATCGTGAAGAACTGCTACCAGTTCCTCAATGACGTCAAAGGAATGGACTACATCGCCAACGGTGACATCTCCAAGTTGGTGTCCATCAGGAATTTCGAGGAACGCTACGGCCTCCATTTCGCCGATGCCCGCCTTTCGTTCCCGGACTACGATGACACCGAGATCGTCGCCAAAGTCTGTCTGGACACCCTTGAGTCCGAGTCCGCCTCGCTTAGCTACGAGCAGCAGAACCAACTCTACAATGGAGTCAACGAGGACTACGCTG
>DBKH01000008.1 GCA_002297815.1 Bacteroidales bacterium UBA755
ATGGGCGTGCGGGGACGGTTACGTTATAATTAATTTCGCTAAACTTATTGTCCCTGGGAATCTCATCAATATACTTTCTTATCGCTTGTTTGGCCAAATCATTATGAAACATTCTATCGGAAAAAGAGCGCTCAAGAAATCGCATTTTAAGTTTATTGTCGGTAGGTGTGACTAACATAATAACACAGCAGTATACCAATGAGGCAACTAAGATAA
This sequence comes from Bacteroidales bacterium UBA755, assembly GCA_002297815.1. GTDB lineage: Bacteria > Bacteroidota > Bacteroidia > Bacteroidales > UBA932 > Cryptobacteroides. The sequence goes on from DBKH01000008.1 coordinate 217, forward strand.
TGAGAAATCTATCTGACCAGTCGCCTATAATAGCAGCATAAATGGCAGTAAATATCAAAAATATAGCTATCAAGAAACCACCAATGAATAATCCATCAAAAGATGATATTCTCTCTCTCTTTTTTTGAATTGTTGAAAAAGTTTCCATAATCCATTCGTAAGCCTCTTTATAGGCATCGGAGCTCTCTATCCTTCTAATCAACTCAGCTTCCCGTCTTTGCGCTTCCTCTTTTTGGCGTTCTTCTTCTCTCCTTTTAGCCTCAAGCTGCCGTTGCCGTTCTTCCGCTCTACGGCGCTCTTCTTCTAATCTCAGCCGTTCTCGTCTCCGTTCTTCCTCCAACACTTTTTGATGCTCCGCCTTTTTCCTCCGCGCCTCTTCCAGCCGACATTGCTCCCATCGCCTCTGCTCTGCTATATACTCCTCCCTATCTGTCCCACACTTGTTGCATATTTTATACTGTGAAGAATATCTATGACCACACTTAGGACAAACATCATACAACTTGATTCTGCAACAAGGACAGTACTCTGAGTCAACTGGAATGACATTGGCGCAGTTGTAGCATACAATAAACAGTTCTCCGCTATTTCCTACTCCACTTCGCTTAGAACTGTTATTCGAGTTCTGCGTATTAGCATTACTGGAAGCATAACAAGAAGTCGGGTTGCGACCTCCTTTTGTATTCGAGGTGACATCTTTCGGGGCATCTGGAGCATTATATCCACCAGAATAGTTCCCTAGCGCTGTTATCCTATCCGCATTGCAGTGTTGGCAATAAGCTCCGTTACCAAACTCCTGACCACAAACATTACATTTCATAAATCCAGATTGAATATCACTTGTCAGTATATATCAATATGTCGATTTCCAGACATATGATCAATGTCAAACAACTCTACATCAATATCTTTTACAATTGGGAATATAGACCTATCAATCTTTGGAAGAGAATCTGGCACCTTCCCTTTTAGATGAGGGTTAAGCCCACTCATAAGAAGACTGACCTGCAATGAATGTAGTTCTGCTAATGAACATTTATTATCAACACGGATTTTTGAGATTACTTCACTCCACGAGATACTTAAGTCGTAATGTTCACCTTTATTTTTATGTATGTTTCTTTTTTTCAGTTGGCTCTGGTTTGGCAAATATGCGTATTTCGTCCTCAAAATCATACGCATCTCTCTTAAGAGATAGCAGGTCTAAAAAATGATCAAAATTGAATGGAGAGAAGTATTGTTTGTATAACGAAGATTTGGGGTTGTGAATATTACATATTGTTGATTCCTTTTCATATTTGACTCGTTTTTCAAATATCAGGAACTTTGAAAGGTCTAGTTGTTCTCGAAGTTTAACCACATTTAATTCCAGCTGTACACAATACATTCCGATGCCTGTTCCGTGTGAGTACACTCTCCAAGCAGCATTGCTATTTTGCTTACTTGTAAAACAAGTTGCATATATCTTTGGAGCACTTTGCTCTGCGTTGGCGAAATGGTAATTTGCACGGTAGAATCTTTGTTCATATTGGTCACTCCAGATACATGGCTCAACAAAACGGAGAGACTTATTGTTTAAGGATAAAATAAATGTATCCAGAGGCATATATTTGAACAGTTTACTGTAGGATAATTTTTCTGTTGTAATTACATTGAGATTTTCTCTGCGATAGCTTATTATTCGTTGAGGAGTTGTTCGCCTTCTTGAAAAATAAGCCACCGATTCCGAAGATAGCACCTCAATGATAGATATCTCCTTCCCATCAACAGAGGTGCTGTGGATTTTATACTCAATACCTGTTGTAAGTTCACTAACTATGTTACATATGAACGAAGGAAGTCTTGCCTGTTCCTCCTTATTCAGTCCAACTACAGTTCCATCATCAGATACCCCGAAGATGATGAATCCGCCACCATCATTATTGGCCATTGCAACAAGCAATCTGGCCATAATCTCAGAACTTGGCAATTTGACTTTAAGTTCAACAGAATCATTTTCTTGCAGCTTATTTGATTTCGATTCTAAGCGCTGCTTAATTTGTAGTAATGTCATTCTCTGTCTATATTATGTGGTTGTAAATAAGTGTGCTACCAAACTACTATCCACAAACATTGCACGTCATCGTTCACACAAGTTATCAACATCATCTTTTAGAGCAAGCAGCTTCTGATAGTCGGCCTTGCTCTCCTGAACCTGTTTGAAGAGTTTGTCGGCAAGCTCCATCTTCTCATCGTTCCCGACAAAACGATCTGGATGAGCGCGGTGGCACAGGTCGGAATATAAGGCATCAATCTCACCTCGCTTATTCAAGTTCGAGAAGAGGGTTGACATATTTAAAGGCTCTGATTTTATCTTCTTGGAGAGTTCCTCCAACTCCTTTTCTTCCTGAGTCTTCTTCCTGAATATCTTCCACATAGCGCTACTGCCCGATTTGATTCATATTCGCTCTGATGGTTGCGAGAAGACCACCGAGGTGGACAAAATCCTTGATTGCCCAATCCACATACCTGTCGGTTCTCAGGTCTCTTATCACCAATGTGTCCCAATGAAGAACATACATTCTTCGAACTATGTACTCATCGCAGAGGATTATCTTGCCTATCAGCAATATGTCATCAACAGACACTTCCGACCCAGCGCGCACACGGATTTCAAATCCGCTGGCAAAAAGCGGTGCCGAAAGTTCGTGCCGATACTTTTGATCCTCATTACCCCAGCATATTCCAGCCTCCAACAACGAATCCACCCTCAAGTCCGTGAAGTTCAGCTTCGCATTCTCGTTGAACTCATCAATAAACCTTTTTCTGGCCGCAGAATCCCGTACGAACCATTCTATTATTTTTCTAAACCAACCCATAAATTTGACAAAACCAATATGCTCGTACTATGCTAATCTGTTGATGATTTAGCAGGTTCTTTTAGATGGGTATGCTGACCGTTTGAGAGTCTTCGTGCATGATTAGCTGCGTCTTCTCTAAAATGCTATCAATATCATCAACTATAGACAATTTAACTATATGTAATGGCAAGCCCTCATCTGTGGAATTAATGAACAAGGATGGTTTGTCAAGTCTCATGCAGTCCTTAATCCATCTGTTAATTGTGGAGCGCTTTTTATCTGATATCGGACCGAAAAAAATCCGTTTGGACGGACTTATAAAGACATCAGCAGAATAAGTTTTGTCCAAATACGTTATGTAATCGATATCTTCTTCCAATCCTTCATCCCAAGTAAAACGACTTTTACGCACATATTCTTCAGTTCTTTTATTATCTGCGATAATGTTAATGATCACAACCATATCTACTATCATATTTTCAGGCAACAAGAGGGTGTCTTCTGTTTTTAAGAAACGAAGTAATGTTGATAATCCGATTCCCTTGATAACCGCCTCTCTTTTGTCGAACGGAATTATGTTTAAGAGTGAAACCAAATGACCCTTGGTTGCATAGTCAAATTGTGATATCTCCCAGCACAGTTGGTTGATATCTCGAATAGCATTGAAGCATCTGACATCAGATGACCATAGAAATAACCTGAATAAAAGTTTGTCGCTAGCTTTATTGCTGGATATGATGTAAGATATGATTTCCTCTTTGTGGTCATTGTATCTATTGCTATAGTATAAAGGAAATTTGTCATTCCATACTTCAACAATACTATCATGAAGAACATATGAAATGTCACCACCTTTGCTGAATATGAAGAGTCTCGCATAGGCACTCATGTTTTTATTCTCTTTGAATATGTCAATCAGTGTAAAAAGAGATAACCCTGAAAGAAAACTCTTTATTTGAATTGCGTTGGTGCTGGATAAAAGAGAATCTATTGTCAATGACAATTGTTCTTTTAAATTATCACTCATTTTTGAAATACAAACCATTAACAAATCCAGATCGGATTTGTTCAAAGCTCCGTTATTCTTTTTTGTCGATATAATCGTAATCGCCAATACATATAAAGCATATGAATACTTGTTCTGATTACAGATGGTGACACAATACTCGTCAGGATTCACAATTAATTGTGAAATTCTTGGGTCTTGAAAGCAATGTAAAATGGCTCCTTTGTAGTTGTTGTCAAAGATATTACTTGTAATATAGTCGAAAATAATTTTCCTCCCTTCCGCTTTCTTTAAAAACATATTTGTAACAAGTCTCTGAATATTGACCGTGGCTCCAGGAATGCATTCGTATTCTTCGATGTATTTCATAGCAACATCAAAGTCTTGGATACATATCTTTATTCTTCTGATATCACTGGCATTGTCAAGATTACATTCTTCTGTTTCCTTTACGATGAAACTTACCCAGCGGCCTTCCTGTACATCCTCTAACTGCTTAAAATCTCCGTTACCGAAAAACAATTCTTTTCTCTGACTATCTGGAGAGTTAGGCTTCAGTCCATTTGCATTAGTGACAACGATTCCGAACTTTTTCTTCGAATCATAGAAACGAACATACCCCATATATCGTTGCTCACCATTATGGTTATCTACTTGGTTAGAACCTTGATTATATTTTACGCCCATCATTAATTCAAATGTCGGTGGATAAATAATTAGGGATTCGGAGCTATACACTTTTGGCTCGCCAGCCATAATTAGGCAATGATGCGGATTATTAAGCGCACGCCTATATCGCATAGGCCCGTTTTTACTTATGTGTATAAGTGGCTATATGTTCAGATAATAATTATTGTCCTCACACATAATCATATGAGTATAAGACGACCTTAAAGGTTGTTTTGCCCCAAAATAAGGATTCTTCGATACAAAGTAAGATCGGCCATCAGCCATTGCCTTATATACAATTTCGCCATTGACCGTATTGCTGTATAAATCAAAGCGTTTCCTCCGTTGGTCAGTATAGGCATCATTGAGGCGAGCATATACGACTCCGATAAAAATCCAGTCAGTACTCATAAATTAAAAGTTGTTCAATTCTTCAAATCACTAGGGCTCCGTAGTGAAAAAATTAACAAATAGAAAGTGTGGAGCCCGTTTCGTCGCTTATCTTCAAGAAGGTTGTGGTAGAACCTGAGTATGAATAAACGGAAACAATCCCCACACCTGTATCGTTGGGTGTTGAATACACGCAAGCGAATACAGATGAACGGTGCTGTCGGTTTATCCTTATACTCGTTGAAAACTACCACATTTTCTTGAAAGGATAGTGCGAAAACACTTTCATCAATATGTCTGTTCCAGATCATAGGGTCTGAAACGTTGCAAAAGTAGTAATATTTTCGGACTTTCAGCACTTTTTTATGAGGATTGTTTCCGTGGGGTGTGTTGTCTTGCTCGGGCGGTTGAGGCGTTTAATGTTGCCTTAAGTGCTTATAACCTAGCGGTTTCGAACGCTTGGCTATGGTGGGGCGGGATGCGGACATATTTATTAATGTCTATAACCATCGCACTTGATTGCGTTCTTTCTGTCGCGCCCTCCGCTTCGGATTGATGAGCGGTGTGGCGGTGCGCTGCCTTGCGTGGCGTTCTTATATTCATTCCCATTGTTTGATGTTTTTCCATTAATGTCGCCTTTCCGGAAAGGTAAACCGGAAATTCGGTGAATGTCATCGGAAGGTTAGAAAGTAGTTCACGTTATGGAGTTTGGAAAATGTTGGTTTTCTTTTCGAGGGGCGTCGATGAGAATCAGCGTCTATTCAAGAATTTCCCATTGGCCTCCGTATGTCTGCGGTCCTATGCGGACAATTTTGCCCGTCTCTTTTAGTATTGAGATGTATTTTTTTATCGTTGTCGGAGATTTTGAGAGCGTCTTCGATAATTGTTTAGATGAAATTTTCGGATTTTTCCTTATCTCATTCAAGATAGTGTCCATTATAGTTTGGCCACTGGTTTGGTCACTAGTTTGGTCACTAGTTTGGTCACTAGTTTGGGTACCCTTATATGAAGGCCTCTTGAAACAAATAGTCACGAATCCTTTTCCATCCGTGTATGTTGGCTCTTCCACGCCAGCCTCTCGGCAGCTGTCCGCTATCCTGCGAATGCCAGACCCCCAATTCTCCAGATAGGTCATCTTGTATAGTGCTTGGGCGATTACAGGATTGTATGGGAATGAATCGTGAGACTGAAGTATCGTTTCCGGTGATAGCTCGTGTGGGAGCCTTCCTGGGTTCTCTATCTCGACTCGGTCGTCGTAAATCGCCAGCCCGGTGGAGGTTCCACGATTTTCGTAATCACGATGCGCCAGACTGTTTATAATGGCTTCGCGCAGAGCAACAATCGGTATCTCAAGCTTTTCTTCCCTTCTCAATCCCTCAATTTTTCCACTCAGGTTGAGATGCTTGAAGCAGAATGCTATGGCAGCATCAAGAATGTCGAAGAAATTGCCGCTTACCTGTTGGTTGTCAATAAACTCATTCTTGTTGGTGCCGGCAAAACGTGCAAGCCTGATTTTCAACTGAGTGTAGTAATGCGTTTCTTTCGCGACCAATACGACCGCAGCGTTATTCGGCCTGCCGTTTTCGATCAGCTTAAGCTTGTTGAGGACATTTATCTGTGGCTCGTTTAACGCACTGGAGTTCAAGCGGCCACCATTAACACCAGCACGAATTCCGTCACTGATCCTGTTTTCATCAAGGTCGGACAGCTCCACACCTACCGCTTCCTGTAACTCCCAAAAGAAATTCATTGGTTTGTAGGCCTTTAGGCGACTTTCAAATATATCGCGAGACATTATTCGTGTGGTGCTCTCGGCTCTTAGGTAGGGGCGGCTGTCGTATGTAAATGGTCTGTCACCCAAGTTCCATCTGTCAAAATGCAGGACAATCAACTGTTTTCCATTTGCTTCGGGGACATCGACATATTCCGGTTTGATGTCTATGGCGGGTTCTATGCCGGACAGTGCCTGAGCTATTTCCCTCCTTGTGGCATCTGTGACATCCTGTCCTAAGACTTTGAGAGAAACCGGGGCAATCCCGAAGATAATAAAGCCACCGTCGGTGTTGAGGAATGCACAGGCCGTGCGCATTGCATCTTTAAGTTCTCCAGTGGTCTTCTTAAGTTCGAGTGTCCTTGTCTCATCCCTGCGGATGAGTTCCTGTATTTCGGCAATGGTCATAATCGTCATCTTCTTTGTCTTTGCAAATTTATGAAAAGTTATTGAATATTGGGACTTTGAGCAATTCTATTTCTTCTGATATCTCCCGTGTGAGACGTTTTCAATATGGCCGATGTCGCATCAGCAGCGGATGATGTGGTTAGCGGTGTGGGTATGGCCACGCATGAGTCTGTGCAGGCCTTTCGACCTTCACGATTGATGATGCTAAACTGTTATTCCTTATGTTGCATTGTCGAAAGGATAAGTGACTTTAATCCCTCCTCGAGCGTTTCCTGAATTTTGGGAAATAATCAGCTATATATTTCCTAAAATTTAGGAAATGACTTTTTTGTTGAAAAAGAGTCGCTATGTTGCTGCAGACATATCAAGATTGATCAAATATGGAAAAGGATAGATATGGTGTGGGGATTTGTTAAGGTGTATTTTGCATAATACAATTGACATCTATTTGTGTATTTTGCAAAATACATGTACCTTTGCTTGTGATCAAGATTTTGAAAAATGGAAAAGTTATTCAAACGGCATGATGAAGAGATCGCTGCGGCTCCGATGTCCATGATTAGAAGCATGATGAATGTGATAGACTGGTCTTCGAGACTTCTTATCATAAAGGGCGCTAAGGGTGTGGGAAAATCCACTCTTATGCAGCAATACATCAAAAGGAATTATCAGGCAGGGGATCGCAGTGTTCTGTATTGCAGCGCTGATTCCTCGTATTTTTCCACGCATACACTTCTGGACACGGCGGATCGGTTCGTTATGCTTGGAGGACGGCATCTGTTCATTGATGAAGTCCACAAATACCGAGGATGGAGTCGTGAAATCAAGGAAATATATGACAGCCACAAGAATCTTAGAATAGTCCTGAGCGGCTCTTCGCTGCTTCAGCTAAATGATGGAGATGCTGATCTTTCACGAAGGATGATCCCCTATGTAATGCCAGGTCTTTCTTTTAGAGAGTACTTGCGTTTCGACCAAGGTGTGGAAATTGAACCAATCTCTTTGAATGATCTTCTTGGCACTTCTGGGGAGTATTGTGCAGCGGTAAAGGATAAATGTCTGCCAGTAAAGTCTTTCAAGGAATATTTGCAGGGTGGTTTCTATCCGTTTTATTTCGAAAACCGTCGGACGTATCCGGTTCAGGTCGAGAATGTCGTGAATTATACTATCGACTATGAATTGCCGGCATTCAGGAATATTGAAGTTGGCAACACTCGTAAGCTTAAGGCATTGCTTCGCATTCTGGCACAGATGGTTCCGTACGAGATAGATATATCCAAACTTTCCAGGGCGACATCAATGGAACGACCTACAATTATGAAATACTTGAAGAATATGGAAGAGGCTAAGTTGATTTGCCGCCTGTTTCAGAATCTGGACACGATTTCTGACTTGCAGAAACCTGACAAGATTTTGCTGGATAACCCGAATCTGCTATATATCCTGTCTGATATGAGCCCGGAAATTGGAACAGTCCGCGAGTCATTCTTCTGCAATCAGTTGATTTCAGCCGGGCACAGGGTTGAATATGGCGGCCTTAAGACCGGTGATTTCAAGATTGATGGAGACATTGTTGTCGAGGTCGGTGGAGCAGACAAAGGGTACGACCAAATAAAGAACGAGAATAACGCATACATAGCCGCGGATGACATAGAGTCGACATATTTCCGCAAGATTCCACTTTGGGCCTTTGGCTGTCTGTATTAGTGGTCATCGCCTTGAAAATGAGGAAGTGACGATTTGAACTGGGATGTTCAGGAACCCTCCCTTGTCCGGTTCGTGGGCGGGCCTCATCCTTGAGGATTAGATGCTGCGCATCACTTTCCAGTCCAAGGAGTTCACGCCTTCTTTCACGGAAAAGCTCATGCCCACCTTCACGACTTCCTTTCCCTTCATCTTGAAAGCGTCAGCGTAGTGTTTCGCCTCTATCTGATTCAGAGCATCTTCCGCGCATCCGCCAAACTTCAGTTCCATCACATAGACTGTGTCCGAGGTCTCCAATGTGATGTCAATCCGACCGTTGGCCGTGTGCTGTTCCACTTGTATGTTGTAGTCTGTCAGCAATGCGAATATGATGTAGAGCATCTGCTGGTAATGTCCCTCGAAATGGGTGTTGTCGCAATATGGCACGGTCTCCAAAAAGTCGCTCAAAAGCCGCATGGCTCCATCCGCGTCCTTGTCATTGAGACAGGCGGAAATGTCAGCTATGACAACTCTTCCCGTGTCCACCTCCGAGTCCAGATAGCCCGGCAGCAGACTGTCAAACAGCCCCACTCGGATCTCCTTGTTCGGAATGTCTAGAGTATAGACATCGAGCCTTTTGTCATAGTCTTTGATGGTGAGGTAGCCGCTTTGATAAAGCAACGGGACCAACGAGGTCATACTCTCAGTCGCCACATCGAAAGTGGCTTTCTTCGCCCTTACCTTTCCAAGTTGTGACGGCTTCACACCAAATTCCCTCATCTTGTGGATGAGATAGGTCGGGGTTCCGGATCCGAACCAGTAGGAGTCAACTTTCCGTTTGGCGAAACAATTAAGCAGGCTATAAGGATTGAACACATCAGGCGAAGGCCAGCAGAAATGATAGCCGTCATAATTGTCCTTCAATTCCTCTATGGTTTTTTCCTTGCTGAAACCTAATTCATGAGATAGATCCTCTATGTCTGCGTCCATCCGGCCAAGCAATTCATCTTCGGTGATCCCGCAGATGCCTGCATAAGGCTCGTCCATGCTAACATTAGAAATGTTGTTCAGCTCGCTGAATATGCTAAGCTGCGAAAACTTGGTGATTCCCGTCAGGAAAACGAAGCGGAGCATCGGCTCGCAATCCTTAAGAGGAGAGTAGAAGTTGCGCATCGTGTTCCGCAAGACATCAAGGGTTTTCCTTTCATGGGCCACGTCAAGCAAAGGTGCGTCATATTCATCGATTAGCACGACAATCTGTCGGCCGGTCTTCTTGTGTACGGTCTTTATCAAGTTGAAGAGCCGAACGTTCGGGTCGGGGGAGTTGCATTCGACACCGAAGCGCGTTTCATTGTCGTTCAGAATAAAAAGCAGATAGCGCTCCAGCTGGTCTTTCTCCATGTGCTTGCCTCCGGCCAGGCTGAAGTGCAGAACAGGATACGCCTCCCACTCCTTCTCTAACTTCTCAATGGCAAGCCCCTTGAAGAGTTTCTTCCTTCCTTCGAAGTAACTCCGGATTGTTGACACCAGCAGCGACTTGCCGAAACGGCGAGGACGATTCAGGAAGAAAAACTTCCCGTCCGTGTGCGTCATGCGATAAACGTACTCAGTCTTGTCGATGTAGAACTTGTCCTCCTCGCGAATGCGCTCGAAAGTTTGTATCCCGATAGGATATAATTTCCTTGCCATAACCGTCACCTTTTGATTACTTTTGTAAAAATATAACAAATAAATGAATCCGTCAAATTCCTCTCACCACAAAGGAAATACAAAGAATATCCAAAGGAAGTCGATGGTTGGTGCTCCGGTGGAATTCATGGAGATATTCAAATCTCGGAAAGGGCGTGGCGGACATCGCGCTGAAAATGAGGAACTTGGCGGATTGTCTTTGGCGGAATTGCACCAAAGGTGATTGCTTAACATATTGCTTGTTAATTACTTGGCTGCCACTGGCTGTCAATTGGTCTTTGTTGACGGGCAATACGGAGAAAGTCCTCCTCCAAATATTCCAACCCTTACTATTGGGCTGGGTTTGTCCTCGTGGATTGAAATGGATTTTGTGGAGACTTCTACTTGATTTAATGTAATAAATATATTACATTTGCATTATGAGAACTTTGTTGAGAAGTACAGCGTTTGAAGAGTTTTACAACTCTTTGCAGATGAAAGTACAAAATAAGGTGAAGTATGCCTTGAACATAATTGCTGAGCTTAAGGTTGTGAATACAAAGTTGGTGAAGAAGCTTGTGGAGACGGACTTCTACGAATTGCGCATTTCGGTAGGCAATGAGTATCGTGTGATTCTCTTTACGATTGATCAAGAGAACTTTATAGAAGCCGAACAGATACTTCTACTTCTATTGAATGGCTTTATGAAAAAGTCAACCAAGGACTATAAGAAAGAACTGCTGAAGGCTCAACAAATATTAAATAGTTTACAGTAATGAGGCCAAAAATTGATACGGGAAAGATCAAACATCTTCCTACAGTGGAGGAAATGTTAGCTGATGAATACGGGGTTAAGGGTAACGTCACTCGTGATGAGTTTGATGCGAAGTCTCGTGCTTGGTACTATGCGGAGGTTCTTAAGAATGCCCGCAAGTCGGCTGGAATCACGCAGCAACAGCTTGCGGATAAGATCGGTAAAAAGCGGGAGTATATCGCGATGTTGGAGAAAGGAGAAACTGATATGCAGCTATCGACCTTCATTATGATTTCAGAGGCCGTTGGATTGAAATTCGCATTGACTTATTAATTGCCACCGCAACAGATTTCCCAAAATGAATGCCGTCAGACCGCCTGTTTTTCTCTGCATATTCCTGATGCTGTTGTCCGCTGTCACCGTGGCGGCGCGGGAGAGGTATGCCTTGCTGGTCGGGATAGGAGAGTACCCTGCGGAGTCGGGGTGGTCGAGGGTGCACGGGGACAATGATGTCAGGATCGTGCGGGAGTTTCTGCTGGGGCAAGGGATGAAAGGGGAGTGCATAGAGACTATCACCAATGATTCAGCGACGAAGAGGAGAATTCTGTCGGCATTGGAGAGGTTGGCCAAGACCGTCGGCAAAGGCGATGTGATTTATATTCATTTCTCTGGTCACGGGCAGCAGGTGACGGATCTTGACGGTGACGAGGAGGAGGGGTTTGACGAGGCGTGGGTGCCTTACGATGCGGGGAAGGAATATGTAGCCGGGGTCTATGAGGGTGAGAATCACCTGATTGACGATGAGCTCAATGCCTACTTGCTGAAACTGCGCGGGAAGGTCGGGCCGAAGGGAAGGATCACAGTCGTTTCTGACGCATGCCACAGCGGAAGCGGCTCAAGGGGGCAGGATGGTGAGGAATATTTCCGCGGAACTGACGAGAAGTTCATCATCCCGCTGCGGTCGGTGCCTGAAACCGGCAAGAGCAATCCGGTCAAGTGGCTGTTCATCGGGGCGTGCAAATCCTACCAGACGAACTACGAATGCAAGGCTCCGGACGGACTGTTCTACGGCTGCCTGTCCTATGTCGTCTCTCACAGTGAGGTGGATCTTAGAACAGCTCACTATGAGGATGTTCTCGCGCGGTGGGCTGATGCGATGGATAAAATCGTCCGCTATCCGCAAGAGATTGACATAGAGGGCGTTCCTTCTAATGAATCCGAAACAATGTTCTGAATATGACCGATGCAGACTACATAAAAGGTTTCCGTGACAACGACGACCGCGTGATCGGACAGTTCTACAAGAAGTCCAGGCAAGCCTTCTTCGCTTATTTCAAGAAGGCATATTCCAAAGACGAAGCCTATATCACAGAACTGTTCCAAGACTCGTGTGTCGAACTCTGGCGCAACGTCCAGAGCGGCCGGCTGACGGTTCAAGGACTAACCTGCGCTTTGGAAACTTACCTCTTTTCCATCGGCAGACATCTAATGATGTCAAGAGACCGAAAAGCGGGCAAATGTGCTGAATATCAAGAGTTCATAGAAGGGAAGGACCTACTGGAGAACGACCAAGAGGAGGCGTCAAGCCGAAAAGAATTACTTGACTTTGTCGTCAGTATGGTTGATTCCCTGAAAGCACCCTGCAACAAATTGCTCATTGCTCAGTACTGGGACAGGCTTTCCGGAGAGGAGATCGCAAAGAAACTCGGCTACAACAGCACCGACTCTGTCAAGTCCCAGAAATTCAAGTGCATGCGGAAACTTAGAGCGATGGTTGACAAGTTTAAGAAATTATAGGCAAAACGATGACTGACATAGAACGAAACAACAGAATTGATGAATATCTCATCGGAGCGATGCCCGAAGACGAGAAGGCGGCCTTTGAGAAGGAACTGCGTGAGAATGAGAATCTTCGCAGCGAGGTTGATGCCCAGCGAACCATTGCCGAAGCGGTTCAGACAGCCCATCTGAAGAATATGCTCGCGGACGTTGAGGCTGACCTTCAACGTAAGCGCATCCTGCGCAGGGTGATCACATGGACATCCTCCGCGGCAGCATCCATAGCCATCATCCTGTCTGGCTATTCAATCAGGCAATCAAATGTCATCAAAACCATCGGCGGTGAGTGCTTCTCAGAGCTGACCCCTCCGGTCTCCCGTGACGGCAACTCCCTTGACAGTCTGCTCACATTGGCATATTCACAAATCGCTGCCAATGAATATTCTGCTGCCACATCCGCACTTGCCAAGGCCCGTCTCCAGATCGAAGATGGCCTTAAAACTCCGGTGGATGATGAGGAGTCCCGTTACCGCCACGCCCTTCTCCGACAGCACCTCTACGAAGTCGATTGGCTTGAGGCCATCACCTTGATGAAGCAAGGCCGGGACAGAAAGGCACGTCGCCTGCTTAAATCCATTGCTGACTCACAGAGTCCATACTCGGGGAAGGCGCGTGAGATTCTGAGTCGGTGATGTAAATCTGTATTATCTTGACAAATGATTCGCTTTTTTTGCCTGACTTGAAGGGTAGACTATGCTATTCTTGATTATTTTCGTAAGTTTGTCTAAAATATTTACTGATAATCAATATTTTAACCATAATGAGAATAGTCAGAATCATTTCAGTCACGGTAGCTCTCGCAGTGGCTGTTGGATGTGGAAATCAGAATTGGAAACAGAATCCGGACGGTGTTACTGTCCAAGTTACGGACAGAAATAACGATGGGCCGGCGTTGGTGCGGCTTCAGGTGAAAGGGGACAATCTTGTAAGAGTCACCGCGACTCCTGAGGACCGGTTCGCTGACAGAAAAAGTCTCATCATTGTCCCGTCGGAATCAAGGCCTGAATTTTCCGTGGCATCCACAGACAGCACTGTCTCTGTCGTCACTTCCTCAGTGACTGCCTCTGTCAGACTAAGGGACGGGGCGGTCAGCTTCGCGGACAAGGATGGTTCAACGATCTTGGGCGGCAACACGATGTCTTTCACCCCGATCACTGTTGAGGGAAGGCATGAATATTCCTCGCTCTTCACTTTTGATTCTCCCGAGGATGAGGCGTTCTACGGCCTTGGTCAACATCAGTCCTTGGAGTTTAATCACAAGGGCGGTAACGAGGAGCTGTTCCAGTACAACACCAAGGTTTCCATCCCGTTCGTGGTCAGCAACAGGGGCTATGGTGTGCTCGTGGACAACTATTCGCTGAGCCGTTGGGGAAACCCGAAGCCTTACATGCAGCTGAACAAAGCCTTTAGACTCTATGGCAAGGACGGAAGTGAAGGAGGCTTGACAGGCACCTACACTCCAGCCACTGGCGATCCTGTCATAAGGCAGGAGGATTCCCTGTACTATGAGAACGAATGGGTAATCGCGAATCTTCCAAAGATGCCTCTTAAAGGCGCGGATGTGGCCTACGAGGGCTTCATCGAGGCTCCGCAGGATGCAGACTATCATTTTATCCTTTATTATGCTGGTTTCCAGAGTGTTTCCATAGGAGGTAAGGAAGTTGTCTCCGAGCGTTGGAGACCGGCATGGAATCCGAACTCCTACAAATTCACTGTCAGCCTTAAGAAGGGCGAGAAGACCCCGATCAAAGTAAGCTGGAAGCCGGACGGGGATGTCTCGTACATCGGTCTGAGAGTGGCTGAGCCAAGGACGGAGGCCGAGCAAAGCCGTTTCTCGTTCTGGTCGGAGATGAGTCCGGAACTGGACTATTATTATATTGCAGGAAACAGCATGGACGAGGTGATCTCCGGCTACAGAACCCTCACCGGAAAGGCTCAGGTGATGCCGAAATGGGCGCTTGGGTTCTGGCAGAGCCGCGAGCGTTACAGCACCCAGGAGGATCTTGTGGGCACGTTGGCCGAACTAAGGCGCAGGACCATTCCTGTGGACAACATCGTCCAGGACTGGCAGTACTGGAAGGATGACCAGTGGGGAAGCCACGAGTTTGACCAGACGCGGTACCCTGATCCAGAGAAGATGCTTGATGACGTGCACGCCATGCACGGGCGTTTCATGATCAGTGTCTGGCCGAAATTCTATGTCAACACGGATCATTATCAGGAACTTAAAAAGGCCGGCTATGTCTATCCGCTTGCCGAAAAGGACAGTCTGAAAGATTGGCTTGGTCACATGGAATCATTCTACGACGCCTATTCGGAAGGTGGCCGTAAGATGTTTTGGAAGCAGATGGACGAGAGCCTTTACTCGAAGTACGGCCGGAAGATTGACGCATGGTGGATGGACGCCAGCGAACCTAATCTTAGGGACTGTCTGCCAATGGATTACCAGAAGGCTCTGACAACCCCGACTGCCCTTGGGCCTTCCACTGAGTATCTCAACGCCTACGCCCTTGTCAACGCTGATGCCATCTACAACGGACAACGCGGAGTCGATCCGGACAAGAGGGTGTTCCTGCTGACAAGAAGCGGCTTCGCTGGCCTGCAAAGATATTCGACGGCCACATGGAGCGGAGACATCGGGACGTGCTGGAATGACATGCGTGCCCAGATGGCCGCGGGCCTGAACTTCTCGATGAGCGGAGTGCCGTTCTGGGGAATGGACATCGGAGGATTCAGCGTGATGGACAAGTACACGGCAGCGGTTTCCACATTTGACAACACCGGAAAGGTTACACCGGACCTCGACGAGTGGCGTGAACTCCAGACGCGCTGGCATCAGTTCGGCACCTTCGTCCCGCTGTTCCGCACCCACGGACAATGGCCGAGAAGGGAACTTTGGAATATAGCTCCGGAAGGGACACCGACATATTCAAGCATTCTCTATTACATGAAGTTGCGCTACCGTCTGATGCCGTACCTCTATTCATTGACGGGCGCAGTGCATTTCGACGACTACACAATGCTCCGCGGCCTTCCGATGGATTTCGCGGGCGACCGTAACGTGGCCGACATCAGCGACCAGTGGATGCTTGGCCAGGCCCTGATGCCTTGCCCTGTCTCTGAATATAAATCCCGCTCCCGCAGCGTCTATTTCCCTCGGTGCGAGGGCTGGTACGACTTCTACACCGGCAAGTTCATCACTGGAGGGCAGACCCTCACGGTCGAGGCTCCTTATGAATATATTCCTTTGTACGTCCGTGCAGGTTCAATCATCCCGTTCGGCCCTGAGATTCAATGGTCTGACGAGAAGCCTGCCGATGTCATTGACCTCTATGTCTATGCTGGCAAGAATGGCTCGTTCACCCTTTACGAGGACGAGAACACGAACTACAACTACGAGAAAGGTGCATATTCGACGATAGAGTTCACCTACGATGACTCATCCCGTACCCTGACCATCGGAGACCGAAATGGTGAGTTCCCTGGCATGCTGAAAGACCGTCGTTTCAACATCGTCCTAGTCACCCCTGAGAACGCTCTTGCCTATCCTAAGGCCTCCGAGGTTGTCCCTGTTGACTACCACGGAGTCTCTATCACTGTCAATTTGAAGCGGTAAGGCAAATCCATACCGGTCGCTGAGCTTGTCGAAGCGCCCTACTTTTCTTAGAAGTTGCCTTGAAAGTGTTCTTTGAGGTGAAAACCTTCGAAGTAAAACAAGGCGGCTTCTGAAGTTTTTGCCGTATCTTTGCCACAGAAATGAGACAGTTTGTGATTCGTCCGCTCAATGCGGCAGGACATGTGACGGCAAGGCTGATGCCGAAGATGGTCAGGGAAGATTGGTCATTCATCTACCTTATTTCTGGAGAAATTCTCATGGATGTCGGTGACCACCCGTACCTGCTCCGAGGGCAGGACTGTGCCTTGATTCCACCCGGAGAGGCGTATTCAGTCAAGCATTTCAAAGATTCGGTCGGGTACATGGGGGCGTTCTCTCAGACGCTGCTGCGCAATTCTGGCCACAGAATCCTGAGACTTGAGGCCCCGAGCGTGATGACGGTTCCGATGGAGGATAAGGTCTTCTTTGACGAGTTGTTGATCCGCCTGACCAGATTCGCTGAAGATCTTCCTACTGTACAAGGCCTTCTTGAAGTCCTTCTGTGCCAATTCGACAACGCGATCCCTCATAACACATCCTCCGCTTCATCCCGGCTCAGCACGGCCTATCTCAGCAAGGTTTTCGACCCATCCCACCCTTTCGGGAAAGTCTCTGAATATGCCGCTGAACTCAGCGTGACTCCAAGTCATCTGAACCGTGCAGTGAAGTCAGAGACCGGAAGAAGCGCGGGGGAGTGGGTGGAGAATGCGAGGTTGTCCCTGGCCAGAACTCTTCTGCACGATCACTCCATCCCGATCAGCGAGATCTCCTACAGGCTTGGTTTTGAGGATCCTGCCTACTTTTCCCGTTTCTTCCGGAAACTGGTCGGGATGTCTCCTACTGACTTCAGAAGCATGTAATGGTGGTCGAAACATTTCCTACTGACTGACATTAGAAGCATTAAGAAGCTGTTTTGATTTGTTTGAAATGTTCTTTGAGGTGAAAAAATCTTCATTTTCTTCCCGCTTCTTCAGTCAGATAGCACCGCTATCTTCCTTGGAAGAAGCGGTCGAACCTGAAGTTTTTCACTCTCAAACCTTCAAACAAACAAATCAAAACAGCTTCTAAATAATAAAGGAAAGTTCCAGTGTCAGGTAGTCATGGCGGCCATTCACCCGGATAGGGCGCGCGAAGCGCGTAGGCCGCCATGACCACCTGGCATCGGAACATAGACGTAAAGATGCATGGCCTGGAAAATGCTATGTATAAAAAGTCCAACCCAAAATCTGATTATCATAAGTCTGCAAGCCGCGTCGGGACTATCTTTGCGCCCGAATTTGCCCGATATGTTTGCATCCTTATTGACATCCTTCTTGATAGTCACCACTCCGGTGACAGAGGTCAAAGACACAATCTCTAGCTCGGTCGTGACGTCCTCTGTCAAGCGCGAGGACATCATCTCGAATCTCCCCGGAGTCTCTTCTTTTCTGATGAGAGGAATCGAGGAACGTGGCATCGCATCCCCAAAGAACCTATCTGCGGTTGTGCCGGGACTGAATATCCCCGATTACGGAACAGCAATGACTTCAACCATTTACGTCAGAGGACTCGGCTCCCGGATGGACAATCCCGTCATCGGACTCTATGTCGATGATGTGCCAGTTCTTGACAAAAATTGCTACGATTTTTCGTTTGCGGACATCCGCAACCTCGAATTTCAGCGTGGACCCCAAGGCACGCTCTACGGACGCAACTCCATGCTTGGCGTGCTCTCGGTCGAGACCTTGTCACCCTCTGTCTTTCAGGGAATAAGAGCCAGTGTTGAATATGGCAGCGCATCCACAGTGTCCGCAAAAACCTCGATTTACAAGGGAAAACTCGGCCTCGTGGCGGCATATTCCCACAGCAACGGATTCTATGTCAATGAATATGACAACTCCCGCTGCGGCCTTTCGGATGCGGTCTCGCTCCGTGCGGTCTGCGTAGGAAAGGCCGGGCGGGCGACTTATGACAACATTCTGGCCCTCTCCTACACCGATCAGACCGGCTATCCTTACAGGCTGTGGCTTCCGGACGAGAAACGGCTTCTGCCTGTTGACTACAATGACAAGAGCGGCTACAAAAGGCTGACTCTGATGGATGGCCTTCGCCTGAAAGCCGACCTTGGCGGTTGGAAATTAAGCTCAGTGACAAGCGTTCAGATGCTTTTCGACTCAATGAATATGGACCAAGACTTTACTCCCAAGTCCATATTTACCCTCAATCAGACGCAGAAGCAATTCGCGTTGACGCAGGAAATAATACTGAGACCCTCGGTCCGTCCGGATTGGTGGGACAGCCAGACGGGGGTATTCCTTATGGCTAAGTTCAACAGGATGAGCGCCCCCGTTGATTTTCTGGAAGGTGGGATTAAATCCTTGATTCTTGACAATGCGAATTCCGGAATTCCAGCGGATTTTGGAAGACTGGACATCCTTGAGGGCAGATTCCGGATCGCAAGCGATTTCGACATTCTGACCGGCAATCTGGCCGCATATCACGAATCTGCTTTCAGCCTTGGCAGGTGGAGGCTGACGGCAGGGCTAAGGCTTGATTATGAGGGTGGAAGAATGCTCTATGATTCCAATTCCGAAATCCACTTCATCCTCGCTCCGGCGATGCCAGACTATATTCCTTTCAACACTTATCTCGAAGGAAACGAGTCTGTGAATAGCCTACAGTTACAGCCTAAAATCTCTGTGATTTATGACGCTGCAAATAGGCGTATGAAGGCCAAAGGGACCGGGCTCAAGATCTCCGCCACCGTGTCGAAAGGCTATCGTGGCGGTGGTTTCAACACTCAGATCTTCTCTGATGTCCTCCAGCGGAAAATGATGCTTGGGATGATGGAGTCGCTTGGCGTTCATCTTGACGGTCAAGGCGATTTGTCAACAGATGGATTGACTTACAAGCCGGAGAGTTGCCTGAATTATGAGATTGGCGGAAAACTCCGGGTGAGGGCAGCCGGGCATATTCTTGAATCATCAGTCACTGCTTACCGCATAGATTGCCGGAACCAGCAGATGACGGTATTCCCCTATGAGAAAGGCACAGGCCGTATGATGACGAATGCCGGGAAATCCCGGAGCCTCGGAGTGGAGATGGAGACATTCTGGAATTGGAAAGGCCTCTCGCTGACCTTCTCCGGAAGTCTGATGGATGCCCGATTTGTTGAATATGACGATGGTCGCAACGATTGGTCAGGTAACCGAATACCATATTCTCCAACCGGAACCCTTTACTTTAGGGCTGGGTATAAGTTTGCGGTTGGCAGCCATTTCCTTCGCTCCGTGTCGTTGAATGCCGATCTGAACCATTATGGCAGAACGAATTGGAACGAGTCAGGGGACGTTTGGCAGTCGCCATATTCATTGATTGGGGCAGACATCCGCCTTTCGGCTCCGAAAGTGGAACTTTGGCTCAGAGGGCAGAACCTTTCCGGGACGGAATATTCAGTGTTCTACTTCAAGTCCGTCGGCAACTCGTTCTTTCAGATGGGGAAACCTCGCAGATTTACAATAGGTGTGTCTATAAATATTTAATTAATAGCGATTTATGAATAGAGTAACAATGCTTCTTATGGCAGTGGCGCTGCTGCTGTCCCAGTCCTGCACCAAAGAGAATGCCTCGAACGAGGGATCTCTTGTCGCCAATGAATATGAATATTCAGGTACCATGACCGTCACTGCCGGAGGGTCGGACAATGTCTCGGAGGACGTGGCCGTGGATTGTCTTTTGGACAAAGGCACCCACACCATGAAGATCCTGTTCCACAAAGTCAAGTTCGTTCCCCAGATGCCCATCTCTCTTGACGTGACGGTTCCGGATGTCGGCTATTCCGAGAAAGACGGTGCGGTCACGTTCTCCGGTGACGGAATCGTCCCTCTTTCAGGAGGCACTGTCCCGTTCCCGAAGTACACAGTGACAGCCCTTTCCGGCATCTTGACCGCAAACAGTCTGTCCCTCAGCCTCAATTTCGGTGACTATCCCGTCACCTACACTGGTGTCTCGAAAAAGTAGAATAGAGCGGTTCAGTGGCATAATTAAGGTTTTTCGTCGCCCAAGGGTGTAATGAAACACTCTTGGGTGGCACTATTGTTCGATTTCGCTGCCGAAGAGTGCCGTGCGACACTTTATGGCAGCGTTTCAAGCCGATTTTGCTCCTGTAGAGTGCCACACGACATCACCCACGACATTGGAGCACTGCTATTTTTGGATTTCTGACGAGTAAGGCTTAACTTTGAAGTCTGTTGCGATAAGACAATAATCAAAAATAAAGGAATATGAGATATTCAGGAATTGTAAGACATGTGGTGTCGGTAGTCGCTTTGGCGCTGACGCTTTCGGTCGTGGCGGAGGCCGCAGGTGTGAGAGAGTGGCATAACCCGCTGACAGAAAAGCCTAAAGGCCCTTTCGGGACTTGCTGGACATTTGACAGAAACAACATTGATTTCGGAACAAACTCGCCGGAAATCACTGTGCGTTACCAGCTTGAGGACAGGAATATACCTAAAGGCGCGACCGGGATGGCTTCGCTGGGAGTTGACCTTTTCGACATTGACAACGACGGGGGATTCCACCTGATGAATGGAACTTCGGATCTGGGAAAGACGATCGGAGACACGTTGACGTTTTCTTTCCGAGTGGATTATGGTAAGTCGGCCAAGAACGGCAACTGGTTCAGACTCTATCTTCCGCTTTACAATAGGGTGAAGTGGCTGGAGATCGGAACTTGCGGTGGAGCGTATTTCCATTTCGAGCCTGTGCCGGTCGAGAAGGCCATCGCCATCTACAATGTTCCTGTGGAGACTGTTGACAGGCCGGCAAAAGCGGTCAGGAACATCATCCAGAGGAAGGCTGATTTCCCCGTTAAGGTTGTCTCCAGGAAAGAAAGCAGGAAACCGGACTATTTCTTCGCTGTGGATGGCGCGAAGGCTGACACTGTCGCCACGCTTGAGGCGATTTACAACGCCCTCGGCACTACAACCGATCTTCCGGACATCCTCAAGCCGCTGAGACAGCGTAGGGACTACACCTTCTACGACTGGAGCGAGAGGCATTCCAGAGTCCTGTACAGGGAAAGACGCTTGGCTCCCAATCCGGAAATCGTGATGATCGGCAACTCCATAACCCATTACTGGTCAGGCGAGCCGAGCCACAAGACCTGGCATGCCGGAGTGGATTCCTGGAACGACATATTCGCTGACCGCAACGTCATCAATTGCGGCTACGGTTGGGACCGCCTCGGGAACATGATGTGGAGGATGATGCACGAGGAACTTGACGGATTCTCCGCCAAGCACATCTTCGTGATGGCCGGCACGAACGACATCTACAGCCGCACCGAGGAAGCCATAGCCGAAGGAATGGTCGGGCTTGTTGAATATATTCGTGTGAAGCAGCCCCGGGCCCGCATCCACGTTGTCCACATCTACCCTCGCCGGAAAGCCATCGACAGGGTAGACAAGGTGAACGCCGCCGCGGACAGGCTTCTAAAGGAGAGCGGCCTCACGAACTACGACATTGTCGATGTGAAGTCTGTCCTCACCAAGGCTGACGGCACATTGGACGAATCCCTCTTCAGGGACGGACTCCATCCGAATGAAGAGGGATACCGCAGGATCGCTGAGGTCTATCGCAAGTATATTCAGGATTAATTATTCCCGTACAACTCCTTGCGGTTCGCGGAACCGTGAGGTTTAGGTGCTTCGGGGTCGTCGATTGTGGAATCCACAATTCTGGCCACCTTTCTTGTCACATTGGTCTCAAGGAAACGGATCTGGTCAGGGAATGTCTCGACCATCGAGCCGGCGATCTCGTGCTTATGGTCCTTGAATCGGAAAGCGTTGTAGACATATCCGTTCTTCCTGAACACTTTCACAAGGTAGTCCGTGCCGGCGAACATCCAGTTGAACACCTTGATCTTCCCGTATTCCACCACCTTGTCGGCCGTGCCGTGGAAGAACGCTGTCGGAGCCGGGGTACGGGAATATTTCGGTCTGCCTTCCAGAGAAAGTATCGCTCCGGAGAACGACATGACTCCAGCGAAGCGGAACCCTTCAGGAAGTTTCTCGGTGGCCTTGCCGTTGCACAGCATCCAGTCGCTTTCCAGCACTGTCATCGCTCCGGCGGACGAGCCGCAGATCACCAGATTGTCAGGGTTGACTTTCAGGGTCTCTGCATTGTCGATGATGTACTTGGTGGCGCTGAACAGATCCTCGCATGCGATAGTGACCGCGTGGTAGAACTGCTTTACCGAACCGAGGCCACCCTTTGTCTTCACTCCTTTCATCCCGAGCCTGTAGTCGATTGTGAGGACGGTATAGCCTGCGTCGTTAAGCATCTTGAACCAAGGAAGATAGCAGGCCTCGCTACGTTCCCCGGCGATGAATCCTCCTCCGAAGACAAAGACGATGGCTGGCTTTTCCACTCCGTTCAGGGACGTTTCGCTTCCCGGTGCGGCAAGATATTCATCAAGGAATAGATTCCCGTCCTCCCTTGTGGCGAACTGGTAGGTGCCGGACGGTAAGTATTTTTCCTGGGCGCTCACGCCTGTCAGGAATCCGGTGATGACGGCTGCGATAACAGCCAGTTTTTTGAGTAACGTGTTCATATTCATTAAGATTTTTGTTCGTCATCTGTGGCCGCGATGAGCCTGCGGATTGGTTTGAAATCAGAGAAGAACCGTGCGGCGATGACCCTGATCACGGTGTAGGCCGGGATGGCGACGAGCATTCCCACGATTCCGCCGAGATGCCCGGCCATGAGCAGCACTATGAAGATCTCCAACGGGCTGGACTTGATGCTGGTCGAGTAGATCAGAGGCTGGAACAGGAAATTGTCCACCAGCTGGGTGCAGATGAAGACCGCCAGCAGTGTGATGATTACCACCATGAAGTCAGGGTAGACTCCCGCCGCGGCGGCGCTGCTGTACTTGAGCACGATCCCGAGGACGGTCCCGATCGCCCCGCCGATCCAAGGCCCGACGTAAGGGATAACGTTCAGAAGGCCGGTCATGAAGGCGATTCCGACTGCCGGGTAGAATCCGATCCGTGCTATCAGCCAGAGCCCCAAGAAGTTGAGCAGAGCCACACCGAGAACTTCGGTCATAAGCCCGACGAAATAACGGCTGAGTAGATGCTCGATGTCACCGATGGCGCTGATGGCTGTTTTTTCGGCCTTGTCAGGAACGATAGCTCCGACAATCCTGCGGAAAAGCGTCTCGTCCTTCACGAAGAAGAATCCGATGAACATCACCGAGAACAGTCCTATGCCGAACGAGCCCAACGCTGACGCCACGGAACCGACCACGGAGGTGACCGACGAGATGTCAAAAGCGTTCTTGATCCATTCCAGCACAGCATCCTGGACCTTAAAGTCCCTCCCGAGAGCCGGAAGCCTGTCGATCAGCCAGACGTTCATCTTGTCGAACCATACGGTGATCTCAGATGCCTTGAAGGATGTTGACTGTAGATTGCCGCTGATGTTAGTGATTATGCTTGAGAAGACAGGTATGATCTGAGTGACAATCCCAAGGAATATGACCAGAATCAGCAGCAGCGATACAATTGCCGACAGCCAGTCCGGTGCGCTTCTGCCCTTTATCCTGATGTGCTTCAACCCTTTCATGATCGGTCTCCCCAAAAGGGAAACCACCGCTGCCAGTATCACATAGACCAGCACGCTCCTGAAATACCAGCAAAACGCGACAGTCACCGCCGCCGCAGCCGTCCAGATTATGTAACGGGCAAGCCTGTCCGTGCTTCGTTCGTCGTTCATCAGCCGTTCTTTTTCTTGTACTTACAAATGTAGCAAAATACTTTAGATTTTCGCAATCGTAGGGTCACTTCGACAAGCTCAGTGACCGAAGAGTTCTGAGCGGTTGGTCGCTTCGGTTCTTCGACAGTTTCGTTGATCAAGCCTGTCTGGTCGCTGAGCCTGTGGTCGCTGAGCCTGTCGAAGCGCCGAAGCGACTTTGCTTTCAGGTGGTCAATCCCGACTTGCAGAAGCGGAGAAAATTCTTTAATATTGTAAATTATACTTTGGAAAACGAACATGGAGATAAGAATATCCGATGAACTGAACGACATAATCCGCTACTCCAGGGATGAGGCGATGCGGACCGGCAGCTATGGCATAGGTCCGGACCATTTGTTTCTGGGACTTCTGCGTCATGGTGAGAACGCTGCTTTCAAGGCTATAGTAGGGCTAGGAATTGATGCGGACAACTTCAAGAAGTTCATCGACAGCCACATATTCACTAATGAGCCGATCCCGTACTCGGAGTCGGACAAGATATCGTTCACCCGTTACGCCCAGAATGTGCTGAGCATCACGGTGCTGGAAGCCTCCAAGCAAGGCGTTGACGAGGCGAACTCACTGCATCTTCTTTTGGCACTTTGCCGCACTACTGAGAATTACGGGCAAGCCTACCTTCGGCAGCACGGAGTGGACTATGGTCGCTTGCTGTCGTATATGCGCGACGAAGGGATGCTGAATAAGGACACCGGGATGGAGGAAGAGGCTAAAAGTGAGGATGAACAACAGGACTCCGCTCAAGAATCCAAACCGGAAAAGAGCGTCATTGTAGATTTCGGCTTTGACCTCACGAAGGCCGCCGCGGAAGGAAAACTCGATCCCGTTGTCGGAAGGGAAGCCGAAATAGCTCGCGTGATAGAGATTTTAGGAAGACGCAAGAAAAACAATCCGATGCTCATCGGTGAGCCCGGGGTGGGGAAGTCTGCGATCGTGGAGGGAATAGCCCTGCGGATCGCAGGCGGAAGCATATCCCCGGCCCTTGCCAAGAAGCGTCTGATTTCTTTGGACATAGCCTCTGTTGTCGCCGGGACTAAATATCGTGGCGATTTCGAGAAACGCCTGAAATCCATCATCAAGGAAGCGAGTTCCAATCCGGACATCATCCTGTTCATCGACGAGTTCCACACGATTGTCGGTGCTGGCGGCGCGCAGGGGAGTCTGGATGCCGCCAACATCCTTAAACCGGCCTTGGCCCGAGGCGAGCTCCAGTGCATCGGCGCCACGACCATGGACGAGTTCGCCAAGATCGTGGAGAAGGACGGTGCCCTTGACCGGAGATTTCAGAAGATTGTCGTGGAGCCGACGGACATTCGGCAGTCCATCACGATTTTGGAGAACCTCAAGCCGAATTACGAGAACTTCCACAATGTTACCTACAGCGATGACGCCATTGAGGCCTGCGTCCGTCTGACTGATCGCTATATTTCCGACAAGTCTTTGCCGGACAAGGCGATAGACGCTATGGACGAGGCTGGGTCGATGATCCGCCTGAACCTGTCGAAGAAAAGAAGGTCAGGCAGCGTCGTCGATGCCGAGGACATCGCCACGGTCGTCTCCAAGATGACAGGAATCCCGGTCAATAAAGTGGCCGAGTCTGAGGGTAACCGTATTATGAAGATGAAAGGCCGTCTCCAAAGCAGGATCATAGGGCAGGACGACGCCATCGATAAAGTCGTGCGTGCCATCCAGAGAAACCGCGCAGGGCTCAAGGACCCGAACCGTCCGATCGGCACATTCCTTTTCTTTGGTCCGACTGGAGTCGGCAAGACCCAACTGGCGAAATGTCTTGCTGAATATCTTTTTGATTCCGAGGAGAATATGGTCCGCATCGACATGAGTGAATATATGGAGAAATTCACCGTGTCTCGTCTTGTCGGAGCGCCTCCCGGCTATGTCGGCTACGAGGAGGGCGGCCAGCTCAGCGAGAGGGTGCGCAGGAAGCCTTATTGTGTCGTGCTGCTGGACGAGATAGAGAAAGCCCATCCTGACATATTCAACATCCTGCTTCAGGTGCTTGACGAAGGCCGCCTTACGGATAGCA
>DBKH01000019.1 GCA_002297815.1 Bacteroidales bacterium UBA755
ACTGGGCCGTCTGGGCTCATGAGTATTTGGAGCAGTTCCCAGGCAAACAGGATGTCATGAGGTACGTTCTCACGGCCAACGCTCCTGAAACTAAGGACAACGATTTCAGCTGGAAGGATTTCCAGACACGCAACAACAGTGAGTTGGTCGCCATATTCGGAAATTTTGTGAATCGTGCCATTGTGTTGACTCACAAGTATTTCGATGGGAAGGTCCCTGTGCGCGGAGAACTTCAGGAAGTTGACAAGGCTGCGCTTGCGGAGATTCCTGCGCTCAAGGCTTCGCTTGAGAGGAACCTCGATGGATTCCATTTCCGTGAGGCTCTGAAGGATGCCATGTCGATCGCCCGTGTGGGCAACAAGTTCATTTCCGACACAGAGCCTTGGAAGGTAGCCAAGACAGACATGGAGCGTTGTGCCACAATCCTCAATGTCAGCCTTCAGATTTGCGCTGATCTTGCGATTGCTTTTGAGCCTTTCACTCCGTTCGCTGCCGAGAAGCTTCGCAAGATGCTTGGAGTCTGCCTTTGCGCTGGAATCGACCATCGCAAGGGGGAGCAGGAGACCGCCAACACCTACAAGGAGGGCGAGGGTGTGGCCCTTCACACTGTCTCCGCAGCGGCTCCGAGCTCGGATTGCCCTGGAGCGGGGAAATGCGTTTGCCTGAGTTGGGATGCTCTTGGCAATGACAACATTATCCCTGTCGGTCATGAGATCGGAGCCGCAGAGTTGCTGTTCGCCAAGGTCGAGGATGATGCCATCAACGCCCAGCTTGCGCGCCTTGATGCTATCCGTGCCGAGAGAGAAGCCGCTGAGAGGGCTGAGGCAGCAAAGAAGGTCCTTCCTCAGAAGGTAGAGTGTAGCTTCGAGGACTTCGAGAAGATGGACATCCGCACGGCCACTGTACTTGCTGCTGAGCGTGTGCCTAAGACTGACAAGTTGTTGAAACTCAGCATTAACACGGGAATCGACAAGAGGACGATTGTCTCAGGAATCGCTGAATATTACTCCCCGGAGGAGATGGTAGGCAAGCAGATCTGCATCCTTGCCAACCTTCAGCCAAGGACTATCCGTGGAATTGAGTCCCGTGGAATGATCCTGATGGCCAAGCAGGGCGATGGCAAGATGAGGTTCATCACTCCTGCGGAGGTTCTTAATAATGGTTCGATTGTGGGTTAAAATATTCATAGATTATCATGAAAAAAATTTTTGCTTCATTCGCTGTGGCAGCACTTGTCATGAGTTGCGCCCAGACTCCGACCCTCACTAAGTCGGGACTCGATCCTGAAAACTTCGTCGCGGAGCGTGACGGTGCCAAGACCGCTCTTTACACTTTGACCAACAAGTCCGGGATGGAGGTCTGCATCACCAATTTCGGTGGCAGAATCGTGTCTGTGATGGTTCCGGACAGAAATGGTGACTTAAAGGATGTTGTCCTTGGCTTCGACAAGGTGTCGGATTATTTCCCGGAGAACAACAAGACTGATTTCGGCGCCACCATCGGACGTTACGCCAACCGCATCCACGATGGGAAGTTTACTTTGGATGGGGTTGAGTATCAATTGCCTCAGAACAACTATGGACATTGTTTACACGGTGGCCCGGACGGGTGGCAGTACAAGGTTTACAATGTTCTTGAGGCAGATGCTTCGCATCTTAAACTGGAGATAGTTTCTCCTGACGGGGACGCGAATTTCCCTGGCAAAGTGACAGCTGACGTGACCTTCACCCTCACTGAGGACAATGCGATTGACATCCAGTACTCGGCCACGACCGATGCTCCGACGATCATCAACATGACCAATCATTCGTACTTCAACCTGTCCGGAGATCCTGCTAATCACCAGATTACGGCTGACTCCCTGTACATCAACGCTTCGAACTTCACTCCGGTGGACTCAACGTTCATGACCACGGGCGAGATTGCTTCCGTTGAGGGAACTCCGTTCGATTTCAGGAAGATGAAACTTATCGGGGATGACATCGACTCAGATAATGAGCAGGTCCGCAACGGGCATGGTTTCGACCACAACTGGGTTCTTGACACCAAGGGTGACGACACTGTCCTTGCCGCTGAGGTCTATTGCCCTGAGACAGGCATCGTGCTTAAGGAATATACCAACGAGCCGGGAGTGCAGGTCTATGCCGGCAACTTCCTTGACGGCACCGTAACTGGCAAGAAGGGCGTTGTCTATGGCCACCGCACCGCTATCTGCCTTGAGTCCCAGAAGTACCCTGACACCCCGAACAAGCCGGAGTGGCCGTCAGCGGTTCTTCGTCCTGGCGAGACTTACACCAGCCACTGCGTGTTTGCTTTTAGCGTCAGATAGATTTTAGGAATATATTGGGGCCTAATTCATTAGGATCCCTCAAGCCGGAGAGGACTCTGGCGACCTGCGCTTCGCACTGCGTGCTCTTTTCATTCAACCCCCAGTCACTTCGTGACAGCCCCTGAGGGGCATGGGGAAAGGATTCCCCAAACCCCTTCGGTCGCTTCGCTCCGAGTCTCGTGATTTTGGGAGAGTCTCTATTATATTTCATTTTTCCCGAAGTTTATCTAACTATCGAGTTCTATATTTCCCTACATTTTCGGAAATGTGGGGAAATGTTGTTTGTATTTGTAACTTTAAGAATTTATTCCTATATTTGCTAAGTAATTAATAATTAATGAATATGCAATGGGGGGGGTAAAGAACGAACACTATGAGACTCCGGTCGCGACTGTGATTGAGATGATGCCAGAGACTTGTTTCGCCACATCGACAGAGGTCATTGGCCAAGATGAGGAGCATGGCTGGTATGAGGTAACTATTTAATATAACCTATTATGAAAAAATCATTTTACCTAAGATTTTTAGTTTTTGCGGCCTGCTTTGCTGCAATGTCGTCGTGCGAGAAAGGCATGGAGATTAAAGACAATGCTCCGGAGGAATTTTATGCTGTGATGCCTGGTTCGGAGTCGGATGAAGAGCCGGCCACCAAGACGGTCACGGTGGATGGCAAAAAAGTTCTGTGGAGCGAAGGGGACAAGGTCTCGATCTTTAGAGGTCAAAACGTCTATGATGTGTATGTCGTCAAAGAGGGCTTCAGTGGGAAGACCACCACAACGTTAGTGCCTGTCGATGACGAGAGTTTCAATGCAGGTAATGAAACCACCTTTGATGCCAACATCGCGTGGTACCCGTACGGGAATGTCGCCTACAGCCATTTTGAGAGAGAAAATATCTCATCGGAACCGGTTCATGTGTTGGAGGTTCCTATACCAGATGTCCAGAAATATACGGCCAAGTCTTTTGCACCGGGGGCGTTCCCGATGGTGGCAGTGTCTTCCAATAAGGCTGACAACAAGCTGGCCTTCAAGAACCTGTTCGGAATCATCAACATCAAGCTTAAAAGCCCTAAGTGGTATTATAAAGTCAAGGACATCGTAATTAAAGGCAACAACAACGAGCGCCTGAGCGGAGAAGTGCTTGTGAAATGCTCGTATTCAGGCGAACCTGCTGTGGAATTTGTGGAAGGTAGTTCAAAAGACTACATTAAGCTTGACTGCGGAGATGGTGTTGAACTCATTCCCGGAGAGGATGAGATTGAGTTCTGGATAGCCCTGCCTTATCGCAAATATGAAAACGGCTTGACCGTCACCATGAGTTTTACAAGCGGAAAGTCCTTGGAGAAAAAGACACCTGCCATCGAGATAAAAAGATCTGTGATGACACCGATGACCGTTCTGGATGTGGATACTGATGATGGGGAACTTTATATTCCTGACAGGGACTTCAAGAACGTACTGCTCAGTTTGGAAAACGCTGAAGGGGGAAAGTTGGTGGACATGGACGGTGACGGCATCCTTACAGCGAAGGATGCAAAGGCGTGGAATGAATATTACAAGGGCAAGGATGTGGAATTCAACGTGGGCTTCAACTATATAAAGTCACTCAAGGGAATAGAGTATTTCACATCGCTTACAAGTTTGAATTGTATGGGCGATGAAATCACGTCGATGGATTTGAGCCATAACACAGCGCTTAAGAGCCTGAATTGCCGTGGAAACTACAATCTGGTTTTGGACCTCAGCAAGGTCTCAACAACCCTTACGTGGTTGGACTGCTCAGCCACCGCTACAAAAGAACTGGATCTCAGCAAGCAGACGGCACTTGAGTACCTGAATTGTGAATCTAATAAGATGGAGCGGCTGGATGTCAGCAATAACACCGCTCTGAAAACTTTGATTTGTTGCGACAATGAGTTGACGGAACTTGATGTCAGCAGAAATGTCGCGTTGGACTATCTGAACTGTGCTACCAACAAGTTGACCAGTCTGGACATAAGCAAGAATCCGGCTTTGACTTACTTGAACTGTAATTATAATACTATAAGTAGCATCAATTTCGGTGACAGCCCTGCTTTGGAGGAGTTGCGGTGCCAAAGTAATCAACTCAAAGAACTGGATCTAAGTAAGTTTGCCTCGTTAAGTTTACTGGATTGTGGCTATAATCAGATGACCACATTGGATGTCAGCAAGACCGCCATAGGAAGCGGCAAGGAAAGTATGCCTCTGTCGTGCCGGATGGAATCTCTCAAGACACTGTATCTGAAGACAGGATGGCAGATTAAATATATTACTGTGGACAAGTTCAAAAGCTTCATCCACGAGAACACCGTCATAGAGTACAAGGATTAACCCTCACATTTTCGGGGACGGCAAAGCCATGACGGCCCTTTACCCGGATAGGGCGCGCGAAGCGCGTAGGCCGCCATGGCTTTACCCTCCCCCGAAATCTCCTCAACATATCCTCCGTAAGACATCAGCCTCTTCTCTATCAATCATTTTCGCGGAGCGGGTTTCCCTTTTTGAACGATAAGTAAGGTGTCCGCACCTGCAAGACGTGTTGCACGCACAAACGCTTTCCTGCTTTTTGAAGAGGTGTTTTCATTTAAAGTCACATTAAAATGATAGGGATCAGAGTAATCGATAGTTATCATAATCCAATCACATTTGTACTGATGGTGCGTCCCATTAATTTCCCTTTTATAATACTTGTCTTGCAAATCATAATCGGAAGCTGAATAATCGAAACCGATTCCAGTTATGTCTTCGTCTGAATTGATGGTGAACAGGTGTGCCCGATGATCCACTTCAATGAAATTCCTGTCCAATTGAATATGATATATTCCTTTGCCACAGGATAACAACGTGATACATATGATAAAATACAAAGTCCATTTCATAGCATTAAGAATTAATACATGTAGTCAATCGTTCCCGTGCAGTGATCAGTAGGGACATCATAAGTGATCAACCTGAAATGCCAGCTGTAAGCATAACTTTTGGAGGATTTATTGGAGTGGTCATCGTATTCTTCGGCCTTTGACGGATTAAGGCAGGACGTCGAGAAGTAGCCGTTTGACAATCCTTCCCATCCGAAATTGAAGTGAAGTAAGTAGGTGTTAGATCGTGTCGAGGAATATTTTGCACCATCTATTACCCACGAATGCCCATATTTCCAATTTTTAGGGATTGCTGAGATAAACACAGGCTTGTTGTCCGCAAGCATGGCACTTGTGGCCTTTTTCATTGAATAAGTGAAATCTGATGCGCAGTGCTTCTCAACATTAGTATAACCGAATCCCTGCATCCGTTTTTTGATCTGTTCCGGTGTTATCAGTGTGAATTCTGGTTGTGCAATCTTATTCACAAAATTATAAATGCTACCGATCAAGCGTGCGGCATCATCTTTGCCCTTGCTGGTCAAATCCCTAGCAAGAGTCTTTTTCTTCATTCCTACCCAATCAAGGGTTTCTCCATTTATGATTAGAGTTTGTGGGTATTCGTTATGTGCTACAATCATCGCCATGGCCGTTGCTGAACAACCTGTAAAGGCAGACTTTTGTTTGCCCGCAAGATTTCTGCGATTGCAGTACTTGTTATAAGGGTCTTCTTGCCCCCATGAGATATTAAGTAACGGTTCTTTTATGGTTAGAGGCGGACTGTTCAGACCTCCTTCATCATCACCCATTTCGAAACGGCAGTCAACCGCTGATCGGATACATTCAGAAACGAACTCAGCGTTTGTGGCCGCTGCTGAATAAAAGTCATCATCTTCCACACAATAATATCCGACAGTGTCAATTTGCTGATCGTCAGGGTCGTTATTCTCGTAACTTTCATGAATGTCGCGAAAGATTACGGTCAAGTCATCCTCTATTTGCCCGTTTTCAGTCAACGCGACAATCTCTGCTACCGCAGTGTTGGCTCCAAGGACCGCGAAACCCTCTCCGTCTCCGAAATTTACCAAATATGCGTTAGGAATGCTGTCCACGGACTCATTTACGGCCCGTGTTTCCGTTTGGGCTCCTTTATGACTCCCATAGTATGGGGAACCGAAACGATTTCCCTAGGTCTTCCCGATTTTGTTTCCAGAAGGTCACCTTTGTTTGCCTGAAGAAATTCATTCAGTGTCGCCAGTGCTTCTTCGACGGGTATTTGTCTTAATCCTTCGTTTTGTTCAAGCGGTTGTGTGATAAGTTGCTTGTCATTCTTTTGACAGGAAAGGGATAGCATGAAGAGAATCCCGACTAAAATAACAGTGTTTGGCTTCATATTGTGTAGGTTTTCGGCAAAGATAAAACGTTTTTTCATATATTTGCAACATTTACGAAGAGTTTAGTGTAAACGTTACCATAATAAACGCTAATTAATTGTAAAGAAAAAAACTGCGGTTGCAATGTTCTCGGCTATGGCGCGCGAAGCGCGCCATAGCCGGGTAAAGGGCCGCCATACCCTCCAAACAACGGCTGCAAACGCAAGGTAAATCGCTTCATTTTCATGAGAATTAGTATCATCACTCTATGGCCAAACGCAACATGCTTAGTGTCAACGAGTGGTGTATAATGCATTAATTATCATATAGTTAGCTCCTTGTCTTGGGTGTTAAACTGCCAAAGACTGGTAGCTAAACTATTTATTAATAATGATTTACAAATCACACCCACCTTGATTATTACCTCCGGCACAGGAATGTCAACCCGTATCCTTATGCCTTGAGGCCTCAGGTCAGGGTACAAGCTGAGGCAGGCCACTGAGCGGCCCACTCGTGCTGATGTAGGTGCGAATTTACTGAACGCCTTCACATCAAACCCTATCCGAAGCGCATGGAAGGCTCATTCCCATGAAAAGCCTGTACTTTTGCCATTGAGTCCGAGACGTAAAATCCTTGCAAAATGCAGAAATCTGATGCAAAAAGTCGCAATAACGCATGGTGAAGGTAAGTAATTTATAAATAGTCACATAGCTTCGTCGCCTCGCGTTAGAGGAACACCACTTCGCGTTAAAGGAACACGATTTCTAGGGCATTTCGCGTTAGAGGAACAAAAGGACATCCGTAAAATTTGTGTGGGTCGAATTATGTGACTAATTTTGCCACGTTGATAGAATCGAACACCGTCGGTACCCACTACCGTCTGTGTTGGTCATGCAGGTGCTGACAGATTGAACCAACATTTAACAAAAGATTGATGAGAAGTTTTTTCCTTTGCTGCACGGCATTCCTAATGTCTCTCCTTGCGGTTCCTGCGCAAGAGGTCAGCAACCGTTTCCCTCAACAAAGCTGGTACGCAGGCATCAGCGGAGAAGTTCCTTTTGGTTTCTGTACATTTTCCTCTTTCGGCTCCGACAAGGCAAGGGCCGGATGGGGAGCTGGCGCTTATTTGGGACACAGATTCTCGGCTGTCACCTCAGCTGAGATCTCTCTGACCGCTGGTCGTACGAACCTCGCAGCAAGAGACTGCTGCGTGGAGAGAGGCTATTGGCTCGGCTCCGACTGGACACGCTACAATGCCCCAGTCATCAACATGACAGGCTGGAACTACTCTGAACTTAAAAGCTCAGTTTCGTTTCTCAAGATAGATGCTGGGTTTAACGTAAATGTCCTCGCTTTCTTCACCAGCGACAAGGATTGCCCATGGGCATTGGAGATCTCTCCGGCCCTCTCGGCAATCGGTACTAGCACTGATCTCAAACTCATCGCCACAGGCGAGACAGTTCGCGATGACGTGAGCGGATGGAATTTCGGAGCCGGAGCCCGCGCCCAGATTCGTAGGCTCATGGGCAAACGACTCGAAGTCTCTGTCTTCTCAGGACTTACCTACCTCTTGGGTGGAAAAATAGATAGTATGCCTGAGCATCAGCACAACTCGAACATGCTTTGGGAGAGCGGCTTCAGACTGGGCTGGAGATTTGGCAAAGGACGAAGCTGTGTCGCGAAGGAATAGTGTGACAGATGAAAGGAAGAAAAGCATAGCAGAAGAGAATAGTGTGACAGATGAATGGAAGAACACCAAACAGATGAGAAGATGACAAACCGAACCGGCATATTCATAAATAAAATGGCTGCCCTTGCTGCGGCTGCCGCGGTGGCACTGTCGATTCAGTCGTGCTGCAAGACTTTCCACACCGATGAGGACAGCAGCATCAGCGTGGCCTTGGACTTCGCGGATGAGAGTGATGCGGAAGGGACGACAATTGGCGACACCAAGCTCTGGATATTCGATGATGGCGGAAGCCTTGTCGAGGACTATGAATATTCAAGTGCCGCGGAGTTCGCCTTGCAGCGTTATCACCTTGCAGCGGGCCACTACCTTTTAGTGACAGCGGCCAACCTTCGGGACCCGTTCACTTGGACCGAGCCTACAAGGGCCACTGACATGGAGAGTCTGATGTTCGGGCTGAAAACCCCGGCTTCGTCCCCGGCTCACGCCTTTTACGGTGTGGCGGAAGTTACAGTAGAGAAGGATAAAAGCAAAATTGTCAAATCCGAGATTCGCAGAGTCCTGTCGGAACTGACAATCCAGATGACAGGCGCCCCAGCCGGCTCAACCCTAAAAGCAACCCTTTACGCGAACGCGGTGGGGGTTTACCCGGCAATCAAAGGTGAGGACGGTACCTATGGTCTTCCAACCAAGGAAGACAACCGCTCCATCGAACTCCCAGAAGGAAGGGAGAGCGGAGGCTCAATCGTCACCCCGGTGATGCGCCTTATGCCGACGATCAGCGGAAGCATCTCCACCATCATCTATCTCACCATGACCCTCGCCAATGGGGAAGTGCTGAAAGGCACCATCATGGCCCCACCGATGGATCCGTCAGGGAAGTACATCCTGATGATTGAATATCTCAGCATGAGCCCGACGATGATTGTCAACCCTTACAAGATCAACCAGTGGACCGAAGGATGGGTGGTCAACGGAGAGATCTTGAACCCAGACGAATATTAGTAATTAAAATAAAACACAAACAACATGAAAAAGACAATTCTTTATCTTGCTCTCGTGGGAGCCGTGGCAATGGCTTTGCCAAGCTGTAACAAGGAACGCAGTGAGTCTCAGAAGCCTGAGTACATCACAGTCTCCACCAACATTGGTGGGATGTCACGTGTCACCACGAACGCTTCTGGTGAGCAGGTCTTCGAGGTCGGAGACGAAATCAGCGTCTATGCATGGACCGGCTCTAAGGATGAAGCACCTGCTGCCGCTGGCAGAGTGGTGGACAACTCCATCAACAAGCTTGGCGCAGAAGGTAAATGGGTGGCTACCCCTCAGATGCTTTGGAAGAACATGGTCGATGAGCATTTCTTTATTGGAGTCTATCCTAAGGATGCCTCGTCAGTCGCGGATCTCACTTCAGCGGATTACACCTTGAAGGTCGCCGATCAGGAAGCCAGTGACCTCCTTATTGCCACTGAGTTCTCCGGAAAGGTCGCGGACAACAATCCTGTTCCCCTCACCTTCGATCATGCTATGGCCATGGTTGTGGTCAAACTAACTTTCCGTAACCAGTGGGATAACACGGGAAAGGAAGTCGAGAAAGTCGAATTCAAGAACGTTGCCACCACAGCCAAGGTCAACTACTTGACCAAAACGGTGACAGCAGGTTCCGACCGCGAGTCCGTGCTTGCTATTCCGTGTGTCTTCAAAGATGATAAAACCGAGAGATTTGAGTCAATATTCATCCCTCAGAGTGGTGTCAACACCATTGTGATCACAGTGAAGAGCGAAGGCACCAGCGATGGCTACACTTACACACACGGCACGGACTTTAAGTTCGAGGCCGGCAAGAGGACGACTATCAACCTCATCGTTGGACGTAACCAGATCGACCTTGGCGATGTGAAGATCAATAACTGGGTCGATGGCGAGACCATTGAAGGTGGCGAGGCTCTTGACTAATCTAACACAGGACCAATCATGAGAATCAACGTTTCTATATTCATTATGGCAGCCCTTGCCGCAGCCGCCATCGGATGCAACAAGGCCTCCGCCCCGGAGCCGCCTTTTGATCCTGTCGTGAGGGTTGCCCCTGAGGTCACCCCTCAGACCAGGGGCTCCTACACCACGGAGAACCTCAATGAGTTCGACCTCTTCATCCATAGCGAGAACTCCAGATACTCCTACACCAACACCAAGTTCACCAAGAACGCCACTTCCGGAGAATGGGAACCTGCCCGTCAGATGCTTTGGGCTGGAAAGAATGTAAAATTTGCCTTTCTCGCCATAGCCCCATCGCTGAAAACTAGCGGGCATTCGCTCTCAAGTGATCCCATCTGCGAGTTCACGGTAGAATATGAGCAGACAAAGGAGAGCAATGCTTCAGACCTCCTCTGGGCGGGATGCAGAAGCATCTCTCCAACGCAATCGGACGCGCCAAGTTACTTCACTACCGATGGGGTAATGAAATTCGAGTTTGATCACGCACTTACCCTTCTAAGGGTGAAACTCACCCTTGGAACTGAGTTCAATCATAATGGAGTACCGACGGTCTGCCCTGTCAGCGATGTGAGGATTGACGGCTTTCCTCGGAAGGTTAGGTTAACCCCGTTAGAGAACGACAACATGCCTAAGTTGGAAGCAGATGGTGATAAAGGGACCATTCAGGCTTACGAATCAAAGTGGGAAAGGGCTGTTGACGAGAATGGTAAGGATGATGTGACGAAAAACTGCATGGTTACCTACGAGTGCATTGTCGTGCCGGATAGGCTGGACTCATTCACGGTGAATTTTATATGTAATGGCAAGCCTTACACCTACACGGCCACAGGGTCATTCCCGTTCATGTCAGGAAACTCCTACACCCTCCCTCTCACCGTGGGCAAGGACGAGGTCATCATGAGCAAGGACGGCATCACAGCGAGCCCTTGGGTTGACGGAGGAAGCGAAGACATCGAAACAGACTAAGCTATGAAGAAACTGAAATATTCATTGACGGCCCTTGCGCTCATGACGCTTGCCGCCTGCAACAAGACAGAGATGCCGGGCTTCCTCTCCGACCCCGATGCCGTTCGCATCGAGGCCGCTGTGGGAGTCCTCACCAAGAGCAACCCTCTTGGCACCACAGAAGAGCAGCAGAAATTTAAAGAAGACGACCGTATCGCTGTCACCAATGCCGGCAAGACCGTTGTCTACAAGCTCCAGAACGGCATCTGGGCTCCGGAGAACTCCAGCGAGTACCTTAAGTGGGATAATAATGACCTTGCGTTCGATGTGAAATACCCAGCGGGTTATACCACGCTTTCTGGAGACCAGTCCACTATAGAAAAACTGGCCGCTGCGGATAACATGTATGCAAAAATAACGTATACTGGAATCCCTGATGGCCGCATCTTGTCTGCCAATCTGGTTCGCAAAAACGCCCTTGTGAAAGTCAAGATCGCTGGCTATCTGGACCAGTACAAGGAAGGGGAAACCTATATCAAAAACCTGCGGTTTGACAAGGTACAATTCCCATTGATTCAGGATAAAGAAGGCAATTATGTGGAAGGAAGCTATACTATGGGGACTGTAGGTTGTACATATATAGCGATCTTAGAGCCTAATAGTGGTGCGTCAGACGCATATTTCGTTGAGATGATTCTTCACAAAGCTAATCAGGAGGAAGGCCCCCTTAAGGTCAAGGGCGTTCCGGAACTCAAGGCAGGCTATGCCTACACTTTCGAACTCTACGTCGGCAAGGAGACCGTCAAGGTCGGCAATGTCACGGTGAACGAGTGGACGAAAGGTGTCGACCTGCATGAAGGCGAGACCGATCCTGTTGACACCTGGGACGGCCAGACCGCCACTGCTTTCGCCACTCAAGATGCGGACGGCAGCGAACTTGGCAAAACTGAAGACAGGCCTATTCTCATCAACAGCTGCGCCCAGCTCGCCTACCTTGCTAAGCAGGTGAACGATGGGTACAGTTACGAAAACACGTACTTCAAACTCACCGATGACCTTAATCTTGCTGACAAAAAATGGACACCAATCGGGGAGATGTATGGCTGTTTTTCAGGGCACTTTGACGGAAACAATCACGAAATTTTCGGCTTGAAGGTGGACGGTTCCTCGTATTATGCAGGACTTTTTGGGCGTATCTCGGGAGGAAGTGTCAAGAACGTGAATATTCGTTCCGGATCGGTGAGGACAGATAATGATGCTCATGATAGTGCAGCAGGAGGAATCGCGGGGCACATTTATTACGGCGGTCGGATTGAGAACAGCACTGCGAGCGTCAATGTGAGTGGAAAGTCAAATGTCGGAGGAGTGGTTGGTTATATCATTGATGGTTCTATTCTCAATTGTCATTTCCTTTCGGGTGAAATTGATGGTGGCGAGAGTGTCGGAGGAATTGTCGGTAATGTCGGTTATGACAATGCTAATAAAAGCACTGTCAGCGGCTGTTCTGCTGATGCTTCAGTGAAGGGAAATGAGAAGGTCGGGGGCCTTTGCGGTTGGTTTGGTAACGGAGATCACAAATTCTCTAATTGCACCATGAAAGGGAGCGTTACCGTCACCGGGAGCTATTGCGGAGGTCTTGTAGGCTATTTAAATGATAATAGCAAAGGAACGTTCGAAAATTGTCAGTTCAAAGGCTCGATTAAGAAGGATGGCGCCGGCGTTTCCAATACGGGAATTGCCATCGGAGCAGACAATAGCAATGGTAATGTGACTTTCACTTACTGTGTGTGCACGATAGACAACCAGACCTACATGGCTTTAGATGGGTGGGAATCCGGCAGTAAAAGTGATTACACCGGGATCGAAGTAACAACAATTAAATGAGATGATACACAAAACTAACATATTTGCAGCGCCGATCATCTGCGGCGCAGCCCTTGCACTTGCGCTGGCGGCCGGGTGCGACAAGATGGCGACTACGGAATCGCTGACCGGTTTCCCAGAGGACGGGGTGGTGCGCATAGCGGCCAATGCCGGCGACCCACTGACCCGCGCGGACGGCAGCGGTGTATATGCCGGTACGACCCTCGGTCTTTTCATAGACTATGGCACAAATGACAAGTACAACGGCTCCAATGTGAAGTGGACCAAGGCTGAAAATGCATGGACTCCGGAGAAGCAGATGCTCTGGAAAGACGACAAGACCGGAGCCAATATCTATGCCTATGCTCCTTATGTAGACGGCTCTGCGGCAGATGCGGTGAATTTTGAGATTCCATCAGATCAGACTGCCGGCACTCTGACAGCAGACCTGGTCAGTTGGGCTTATCTCAATTTCGTTCCGGATGCCAGCAAGAACGATTTCTTCTCCAATGACGGAAAGATTCTGATCTCTTTCGGCCACCGTCTTGTGAAACTCACTTTCAACTTCGAGAAAGGCAACCAGTTCGCTTCTGATGTGACCGTCAGCGAGGCTGTGCTTCTCGGCACCTCCTCCAAGATTGTCCTCAATGCCACTGCAGGCGCTGTCGTTGCCGCCAACGATGCGGCCAGTCTGGACATAAAACTTCACCAAGTTAAAGATGCCCAAAACCCAAACGCCCTCAAGTACGAGGCCGTGTTCTTCCCTGGCGACGGTCAGAAGGCCGAAGCCAAGATGCTGAAAGTCACGATGTCGGAGGGTACTGTCCTCAACTACGTCGTGCCTTCAGACGGGCTTGTTGAGGGAGGCCTCAAGGCGGGTTCCGCCTACGAGATGAAGATGCGTCTCGGCAAGGACAAGATCGAGGTTGCCAGCGATGTGACTGTGGCCGATTGGACTGAGGGTGGGACCACTCTTCCGGGCGGAGAATCTGTTCTCAATGCCGATGTCTGGGACGGCACAGTTGCCACTGGTTTTGCTAGCGGCAGTGGCATTTCGGATGATCCTTACCTCATCTCAACTTCAGCCCAACTTGCCTACCTTGCTCAGCAGGTGA
>DBKH01000021.1:0-5660 GCA_002297815.1 Bacteroidales bacterium UBA755
AGAGATAAAAGACCACAAACTGACACATCAAGACCTCGGCCAGTTGCAACTTTATGTCAACTATTACGACCGTTATGAGAAAACTGTTGATGAGAATCCAACCATTGGCATTTTGCTATGCACTGACAAGAATGATACTGCTGTGAAACTCGCTTTGCCTGAAGACAACAAGACCATCCTTGCTAGCAAATACCAACTCTATCTGCCAACAACAGAACAGTTGGTTAGTGAAATAAACGAAGTAAAAAGATTGGCGGAAAGATCTAAGAATAATAACTATGACACACAGTAACAACACCCAGCATATCGTATGGCACGACGATGCCATCATCAAGCAGCTCATCAGCTACGCCGTGGGCTGCATGCTCGGACGCTACCGACTCGACAAGCCTGGGCTGCACATCGCCCACCCCGACCCGACCGACGAGGAGACAGCGCCTTATGAGTTCAACGGTGAGACTTGGGAAATCGACGATGACGGCATCATGCCGCTCATGCCGGGCGACTGCGGCTTCTCCGACAATGCATCCCTGCGCTTCTCCGACTTCATCCGTGTGTCGATGGGCGGCGGGCACCATGTGGAGAACCTGAACTACGTGGAGAAATGCCTCGGCAAACCGATAGCGCAATACTTCGTGAAGGATTTCTGGCAAGATCATAGGAAGATGTACCAGAACCGCCCTGTCTACTGGCTGTTCGCATCGAAGAAGGGGGCCTTCCAGGTCATCGCCTACATGCACCGCATGAACGCCTACACCGCCGAGCGGGTGAGAGCGAAGTATCTCCTCCCTTACATAGAGCATCTGGAGACGGAGATAGGCCGGCTCGACGCCCGCTGTGCCGAACTTGGCACCAATGAAACCAAGAAGTTGCAGCAGTTGAGGAACCTGCTCGATGAGTGCCGGGAGTATCACGAACGCCTGCAGGTGGTGGCGGAGCGGGCCATCAGTTTCGATCTCGATGACGGAGTGGTGGCAAACTACGCCAAGTTTGGCGACGTGCTCCAGAAAATAAAGTGATGAATTTAATGATGAGGCTTCAGATGGACTTAAAAAAGTATATAGGAGAAACCACAGAATTCGACAAAAAGCAAGAGGTGGAACACCGCAAGGTGAAGAGTTGGCTGAAGAGCGTAAGTGCTTTTGCCAATGGATGTGGTGGCTGCCTGCTGTTTGGCATTGCCGATGATGATACTGTTATAGGTTTGGCGGACGCAAAAGGTGATGCCGAATTTATCAGCCAAAAGATAAAGGAGCGCATTGATCCTGTGCCACAAGTCAATATGAAGATAGAACTGATAAATGGCAAGGAAATACTGATTCTCCAAGTGATGCAAGGTGACGATACACCTTATTATTGTATAGGGGATGGAGCACTTGAAACATTTGTTCGCATAGGTAATGAATCTGTCATAGCAGAGGCAACAGAACACAAACGACTTGTCTTGAAAGGTCACAACTCATCATTTGACGCACGCCCAAGCGATGAACTGTTTGAGGACTATGCTTTCAGCAAATTGCGAAGTCGCTATTACGCATGGAACGGAGTAGGCTTTGACAATAAATTTTATCGTTCTTTTGGAATGGTAGACACCAAAGGCATTCTGACAAATGCGGGATTGCTCATGGCTGATGAATGTCCAATTCGCCAAAGCAGGGTGTTCTGCACGAGATGGAATGGCAAGACCAAATCTGGCGGAACCATAGATGCTTTAGACAGCGCGGAGATTACAGGTGGATTGGTAACGCTACTGGAAGACACAATGTCATTTATCCGCCGCAACTCTCGTACTATGTGGTATAAGGAACCCATGCAACGCATCGAGATTCCTGAATACATGGAACGTAGCGTTATGGAAGCCATTACAAATGCCTTGGCTCACCGTGACTATCTGATACAAGGCAGCGAGGTACATGTGGATATGTACGATGACCGTATGGCGATATATTCTCCTGGAGGTATGCCGGAGGGGCGGCTTATCCAAAATATGGATTTGTCAGACATACCGTCCGTTAGACGTAATCCTATTGTTGCTGACATCTTTACTCAGTTAGGATATATGGAACGCAAAGG
Organism: Bacteroidales bacterium UBA755; assembly: GCA_002297815.1. Classification (GTDB taxonomy): domain Bacteria; phylum Bacteroidota; class Bacteroidia; order Bacteroidales; family UBA932; genus Cryptobacteroides. The sequence goes on from DBKH01000021.1 coordinate 2,074, forward strand.
ATCAGGTATGGGCAAGATTCTGAATCCGATAAAGAATCTCCCTTACTTTACAGAGAAACTTATGCCGAAGTTCTTCTCCGACCGTGCACAGTTTACCATCACGTTTCCTAATATGCTTAGAATCTGGCAGGAAATGCACCCTGAAATGGAGGTGGATTTGATGGAGACTGAGGGTGATACTCAAGATGTCACTCAAGGTGAAAATTTGGATAAGTGGATAGAACTTCAAGTGGCAGTTTACCCTAAAATTACAACAGAAGAGTTGGCCTCTCAAGCAGGAGTAACTACAAGAACGATAAAGCGACATATAAAAAACATGCATCACATCGTTTATGTTGGCAGTGGCTATAGCGGACATTGGGAAGTAAGAACAGAAGAGTGATTTGATAACATGGTACAAGACAGAATATATTCATACTTCGAGCGCAACCCGCAACTTCATGTGCTCTTCATTTTCGACAGGATGAGCTTCATCCAGAGCGAACTTGATGAGTTGGAGAAGTGGGCGGACGGCTATGTTTACAAGGTGTTTGACGGAGCTTGGTTCAACGCCAAGTATGCCATCGAGAACGACTGGAAGGACAAGCGTGTGGTGCTGCTCTTTCCTGAGCAGGTCTATCCGCACACTGAAGCGCAACAGCTCAGTTTCCCTTTGCTCGACATGCTCAAGGCTAACATGGAGTACAAGGATGAGGACTATGCCAGTTTCATGCAGCAGTACAATCTGCCGGAGAGATTCCGCGGATTTGTGATGAGGAACATCGGTGAGATGATGTCTTCACGTGTCAGCAACATTCTCAACGGGCATATTGACAGCACATCGTTCAGCGAGGACATGGTTTGCCGTGCCTTCATCTCCAACTATCTCGGAGAGAAGAAGCTTCTAGATTGGGAAAGTCTCATGGTGAAAATCATCATCCTTGACGCGGCCTCTGATGAGAAGAAGTTCACCGACTTTTGGCACAAGCTTGACAAGAACCTGGATGCCGGCAAGGCGATAAACGAGAAGCTGACTAAACTGTTCGGATTCACCTATAATCCGAACACACAGCCAAGGATGAAGAGCGTGGCGGAGAGCCTGAAGTACAACAGCATCACTCAGCTCTTGGATGCCGTACCTGGCGACAACTACAAGAAGTATAAGATAAGCAATTCGGTGGTGCTCGACCAGATGAACAAAATCTACGAGTTGGGTACACACGATCGTCTGCTGTCAGAGAAGTTCGCCCGGGCGATGAGGCTGCTGGCCGCAGGCATCAAGGAGGAGGAAATCATCCGGGTGTATGGCATGGACGCCAACTATTACTGCCTGACCGAGGCGCTATGCTGGCCTATCCTGAAAGAAGTGGTGGAAGAGAAGCTGATGGCAGACCCTGAGCAAGTGAATGAGCGTGTGCGTGGGCTCTCCTTGAAGTTGCCGGTGGACAGCGGCATCCAGGTTGCCATCCGATTCATCGGACAGGCCGCCTTGTACTATACTCAGGTAAGAGGTCTTGGCACGCTCAAGCTCAACAGCGCCAAGGAATATGTGGACAAATACACAGGGGAGTTTTATCTCGTAGATTGGTATTATCGCCTGACACTTGAAGCCTACCACGAACTCATCACCAAGGAATGCCCTATTGAGCAGACATTGACTTCCGCGAAACGGCGGTTGGACTTGGAATATGCCAAAGTCTGCAACATTCTCAACCTTGAATGGTTGACGTGTGTCAAGGAAAAGGGGGTATGGTTCAGAGAGACAGGATTGAAAAGGCAGGAAGATTTCTATGCCAATGAATCTGACACCAGCGTGAAACAGGTTGTCATTGTAAGCGATGCCATGAGATATGAGGTTGCGATGGAACTGATGCGGGAACTTGCCAAGGAGAAGCACATCGCCACCATAGGAGCGTGCCAAGCCATGCTGCCGACAGAAACAAAATATTGTAAGCCAGCCCTTTTTCCTCATCATTCGCTAGAGTTGAACGGTACGGACATGTTGGTCGATGGTGTGGCATTGACAACAACCGAACAACGTACGGCACATCTGAACAAATATCGTGAGGGGGCTGTCTGCATCCGTTATGAGGATGTAATGAATGGTGATTCCCAGTCCATGCGTGAACTTTTCAAACGTCCGCTGGTATATATATTCCATGACACGATTGATGACGCCGGACATTCGCAAAGCCCGTTCGACGCCATCAGTGCCTGCAGAAAAGCCATTGGGCAGCTTGCGGTTTTGGTGAAGCGTCTGCATGCCACATGGAACGTGACGAACGTAATCATCACAGCTGACCATGGATTCCTCTACAATGACATGAGGTTTGAGGACAAGGACAAGCACAGCGTCACGAAACCCGCCATAGAGAAAAAGACGAGATACTATCTCACCACCAGTCAGGATGATGTGGAAGGCATCGTGAAATTTCCGCTCGACAAGGTTTCGTCAATCAAAGTGAAAGCCACCGGCGATGAATCCGCTTGGATGAATGCCGCTCCGCTGCTGGTGGCGGTGCCTGTAGGGACCAACCGGCTGTCGGCGTCCGGCGGTTACAATTTTGCGCATGGTGGCGCCTCGCTGCAGGAGATGATTATTCCGATCATCAAGAGTGTGCGCAAGAAAGTGAACAAGACAGAGAAGGTCGGTGTCTCCTTGATGAGCCACAATCTGAACATGGTAAGCAGCCGCTTGAAATTCCGGATGATTCAGTCGGAAGCCGTGAGCATGACGGCGATGGAGCGCAGGGTGGTGTGCTGCATCTACCATGGCGAAGAACCTGTGACGCAGGAGAAAGAAGTGGTGTTGAACAGTACAGACGCCACGAATCTTAACAACCGTGTGTATGAGGTGGCGCTAAACCTGAACAAGTCAGTGCAGGGAGGCATGCTGCAACTTCGCGTCTACGATGCTGACGACAGGCTCAACCCGTTGATCCGGGAGACGGTGAAGAACAACACAATGATAGAGCAGGACTTTTAATGGTCATGGATATGAATTTACGACAAAAAGTGGTGGAGGCCTTCATAGGCAAGGTGGTAAGAAAGGATTTGGCGTTCCTCGTGAAGGGAGGTCTGCCGGTTCCGACATATGTGCTGGAATATCTTTTGGGACAATATTGCGCAAGCGATGATGAAGAGGTCATCAATGAGGGATTGGAGAAGGTGAGGCAAGTCATCAAGAACAACTATGTGCACCGGGCGGATGCGGAATCCGTCAAAGGCATCATCCGTGAGAATGGAAGGCATCGTGTCATCGACAAGGTCACGGTGACACTCAATGAAAAGAACGATGAGTACCAGGCCGTGTTCTCCAACCTTGGACTGACAGGGATTCCTATCGCTACTGAATATGTTCGAGCTAATCCTAAGCTGCTGAGCGGGAACGGTGTATGGTGTATTGTGACCATCGGCTACGTCAGTGGGGAAGGGGTCAAGGTGAGATGGGAGATCCAGACACTGAAGCCTATTCAGATCTCGAACATCAACCTACAGGACTACATAGACCAGCGTCAGAAATTCACCACAGAGGAATGGATAGACTTTCTGATGCACACTGTCGGGCTGAACCCCGAGACGATGAACCGAAGGGAAAAGTTCATCAC
>DBKH01000021.1:5693-8884 GCA_002297815.1 Bacteroidales bacterium UBA755
CGCATGTGGAGAACAACTTCAATTTCATCGAATTGGGTCCTAAAGGGACAGGCAAATCGCACGTCTTCCAGGAATTGTCTCCGTACGGTGTTCTCGTGAGCGGTGGTGATGTCACCTCACCCCGGCTGTTTGTCAGGATGTCCGGCAAGAAGGAAGAGTTGGGGTTGGTCGGTTACTGGGATGTTGTGACGTGGGACGAGTTCGAGCAGCAGAAAGGCCGCAATGTGGATGCCGTGCTGATCGACACCATGCAGAACTATCTGGCCAACAAATCGTTCAATCGTGGAAAAGGAACCCACGAGGCCAGTGCCTCCATGGCTTTTGTCGGCAACACGAAGCATGCGGTTCCGTACATGTTGAAGAACAGCCACCTTTTTGAGAGCATTCCTTCCTCTTTTATCAAAGGTGCGTTTCTGGACCGGATCCATCTCTATAATCCCGGATGGGAAATCAGAATGTTGAAGAAAGACAGTTTTTCCAAGGGATATGGCCTTATTTCAGACTACTTGGCTGCGGTTCTGCACGCTATGCGCAACGATGACCGGACATCGGTGCTTAAGGACTATGCGAAATTCGATGGATCTCTTTCAGAAAGAGACCATCTCGCCATCCGCAAAACCTTCTCCGGCATGATGAAACTTATCTATCCTGACGGGAATATGACTGATCAGGAGGCTCGTGAACTTGTAGACTTCGCAGCGGAAGGCCGCAAGCGTGTGAAGGATCAGCTATATGTCATTGACGAGACCTTCAAGGCGGAGCCTGCCAAGTTTGAATATTCTTGGATCAGGAGCGGAGAGATTGTGAAAGTGGAGACATTGGAGAATCTGGAGTGTGACCATAATGCTTGTGCGGGATTGGATGAGGGTAATGTTGAGGAAGACGGTGCGATGAGGAGTGTGCCTCGGAAGAGCGTCGGGAATCTTTTGGCAAAGAGCATACACATACGTGAGAATCAAGGTAATGTGACCTATAAGGATCTCTTTGGGGATTATCTGAGCACGGCCAGGGAGATTTCCGTCACGGATCCGTTTATCCGCCAGCCCTATCAGATAGACAATCTTGTGGATTTCATACAGATGGTTAAGGACGTGTCCGTCGTGAATGAAACCATAAAGATACACCTCAGCACCCAGAATGATGACGATGAGAAAGTTGCGGAAGTGATAGACTGCTTCAACGACCTGGCGGACGAGCTGCTGCCGATGGGTGTCGAGTTCACCTACGACTTCAAGGCGGATCACGACCGGCTTATCCGCACTGACACCGGATGGACGATAACTCTCGGACGCGGACTGGACATCTATGAAAGGTTCGGCCGCTTCTCACTAAGCCGGTCAAACCAGAGCTATCGTCGTTGCAAAGACTTCAATGTGTCGATAATCAAGACTGATTCTTATTCTTAATGGTCGAAGGTTCTGTGACAATCAGGTAGTTGTCTTCGTTGTAAGGTGTTTCGATCCTGGCTCCGAAGATGTGGGCGTCATCGCCTGACCTGACTTTCAGGCGGGCTCTTAATTCATCGCTGGACATGGGAATATTCTTGGCCGAGACCTCCGAGTGTGGGTAGCGTCTGCCGATGTCTTTGATTGAGGCCTTGTTCAGAGGTAGGATCTCCTTGACGAAATAGACCTTTCCGAAATCCTTGAACTGCTTGAGCCTTTCTTCAAGTTCTGTTTCTGACAACGGCTCTCCGATTGTGTAAAGATGTGTGAACCGAGCCAGTTTCACAAGTCCGAACCTCTCGCAGAGCGCATTGAACGCCCCGGCCTTGGTCAGCGACTTCCCCGGCTCGAAGATTATCCTCGCGAAGGTGGAGTCCGGCAGCGCCACCTTCGACTCTGCGATCTCTTTAGACGTGAATGTCAGAGTCTTGCCGTCCTCACGGCAGGTCAATGAATATCCTCCCTCATGCTCCCGGTCCAGCAGAATCAGCAGCTCCTTGCATTCCCCGCCGCTTGCCACGACGTGCACCTCACGTACCCATTGGCCGTTCCAGCCATCTCCGCAGGTGTCTTGCCGGTACGCCTCATAAGTCCTGTCCAGCCTCTCCACAGCCATAGAAATGTCAGCCATAGGGGAGAGTTTGAGGAGGACGAACCGGCTGATCCAGAACAGTTCCGGCAGCATCTTCAGCACGTCCGGCGAGCAATCTTCTAGAAGGAAGACCTTTTTCCCTGCGGAATCCCTTCTCGCAGGGTCAATGAATATCACATCGGGTTTGAAGTCCCCGATCAAGTCTTCCAGAGAGTCCGCTGTTGCCTCCTGATTCTTTATGAATATATTCGTGACTCCCAGTTCCTTGAAGTTGTGCCTCGCCACCGCTGCCAGTTCGGGGTTCATCTCGTTGTAAAGCACATCGCACGCCACTTCGCTGAACGCCCAACTGTCCACTCCAAGCCCACCTGTCAGGTCAGCGATCTTCCCGGCCTTTCTGGTTCCGGAGGTCATTTCGCCCGAACCAACATATTCATTAAGGATTCTTTGAACAATCAAGGCCTTGTACCGCGCCGTGTCCGATGAGCTGCACTGTTCCGCGCAAAGCGACGAAGGATAGACCAGCCCCGTGCACGCCACCCATTCCGGCAGCTTCTTCCGAAGCCTTCGCCTCCCCTCAATCGTGTTGACTGCCAATGACTTTGCATCCAACCCCGCCAGCCCTGGATCCCCCGGCGTCGGCCACTCCCTCCGCGACATCACCAGCCGCACCGTGTCCGCCCCTTCGTTCTCAACTATGAATCTCTCAAAATTGTCCATATTCTGTTATTTTGAAAAAAAACAGTCGGAGTTTCTCTTACAAGAGTTTCTTCATCTCCTCCTCGTCCGGCAGAACTTCTCTCAGTTGTTCTTGACTTGACTTGTAGGTAGCAACGCCCAAAGGTCATAATAAAGTTCTTGATATTGTGGACTATCTCGTTCTCTACTACACGTTCGTCAATGTCCTCTTCCCTTTCTCCCAACTGCTCGACATTGATGTAGTCCAGCAAATATTCGTCTTTGAACATTTGTATTGCCTGAAATGCTCGCTTATAGTCTGGGATTGTCACTCCGAAGTTATTCGACATTTTGCCTTGATTATGGTAGGCGTCCTCGGAGATTTTTCTCTCAAGAGCATTAACGGACAGACTGAGATCAGCGCAAAGTTGGATGTAAAACTTTCGCTCTTCGACATCTTTCACCTTTGTGATAAT
>DBKH01000056.1:0-1836 GCA_002297815.1 Bacteroidales bacterium UBA755
CGTCTTTATTGGACGGATTAATGCACTACGGGTTTGTTTCGAGATCAATGTTAGTAAGCTTCTATGGACGTTCTCTCTTGATGAATATGGCATCAGAGTGGGAAGACTTGGTGTCCGATGTCTATTTTCAAAAAGACACTGGGCATTTTCCAAACACTTTGCTTGACGGTCGCAATTTTGTGGTCGAAATGCTCTCGTGGTGCTGAACTTGAACGATGAGTGTAGTAAAAAACGAGAATAGTGTTTCTGTAATAGTTTCTCTACAGGTAATCAATAATTGTTCATTGACAAGTACATAAATGCCACATTTCGCTTCCGTGGCGGTTAGTGTGGGCGATGACGGGAGCATTATGGTCATAAAATGCTCTCGTAGCAGAGTAAGTTGTTGGTGACGGGAACATAATTTGTCAGTAATGCTACTTTCGGGGTAACATTTTGCGGTGTGAATAACGGTTATGAGAAAGAGTGCTTCAATGATGTGCAGGCTGGAGGTCTCGCACAACAATGAAGACATAAAGGATCTTATTTCCTGAAATATTTCCCGACAATGGGCAGGGATGATAGCGGGAAATCACGCTTGATGATCACAGCGCAGAAGGCGAGGATCAGGACGGTGTTGAGCGCGATGGCGGTCCATGTTCCGAGATGTGAGTTGGCACTAGTCATTCCTAAGAATAGGATCAGCGCAAGGCCAACGTACAGCGTGATGTCCTTTAGAGGGTACTTGATCGGGTATTTCTTCTGACCGACAAAGTAGGACAGCACCATCGCCACTCCGTAGCCAGCGAAACCGGCCCATGCGCAGGCCATGTAGCTGAACTTAGGGATGAACAGAAGGTTTACGCCAAAGAGGACAAGGCAGCCGATTCCGGAGAACAACGCCCCCCAAAGTGTCTGGTCTGTAAGCTTGTACCAGAAAGAGAGGTTGAAATAGATTCCCATCATGATCTCGGCGGCCATCACGATCGGCACGACCTTCAGGCCTTCCCAGTAGCTGCGGCCGATGATGTATTTAAGGATATTCATGTACCCTATGACGCAGAGGAAGGCGAGAAGGGTGAATATTATGAAGTACTTCATCGCCTTGGCGTACATCTCCTTGCTGTTCTTGTTAGCAGCACTGCCGAACACGAACGGTTCGTAGGCGTAGCGGAAGGCCTGGGTGATCATCGCCATTATCATCGCGATCTTGATGCTGGCCCCGTAGATGCCAAGCGGCACGGATGATCCTTCCCCGTAGATGAACGGGAATATGATCTGAGATCCGCTCTGGTTGAGGATTCCAGCGATTCCAAGCACAAGGATCGGCCAGCTGTAGCCAAGCATCCTTTTCAGCAGTTTTCCATTGAATCCGAACTTGAATCCGCGCAGCTCCTTCCAGAAGAATAGCGTGATCGTAGCCGTGCAGAACAGGTTGATGTAGAACACGTAACCAACGTCAAGTCCGCTGTCGTAAATCCCGAACGGATTCGCTCCCAACTTCGGCAGAATCACAAAGTAAGCGAGATTCATGAATATGTTCAGTCCGATGAAGAGCAGTTTCAAGGCAGCGAATTTCAGCGGACGCTTTTTGTACCTGAGGTAAGAGAACGGAATGCATTGGAATGCGTCAATCGCCACCGTGGCGGCCATCGCCCAGACGTATGACGGATGGTCTGCGTAGCCCAGAGCCGAGGAGATCGGACTTATGAAAAGCAAAACAATCCCGATGAACAGCACCGAAGTCGTCAGCACTGATGTCAGGATTGTGGAATATACCTTGTCTGGATTCTCTCCCTCTTTGTTGGCGAACCGGAAGAAAGTTGTCTCCATCCCGTAGGTCAGGATCACCAGCAG
>DBKH01000056.1:1918-60578 GCA_002297815.1 Bacteroidales bacterium UBA755
GTGTAAAGCGGGACGAGAAGGTAGTTGAGGAACCTCCCGATGATGCTGCTCAGGCCGTAGATCGCTGTGTCCTTGGCCAATGACTTCAGATTCGCCATTGTATGTTTACTTTATTCCGTACTTCTTGAGAATCTTAGTAATTGGCTTCCTGATCGACTCGGCCCAAAGTGTGTAGCCGTAATCAGATGGATGGACTCCGTCCACGGAAGTCTCATGGTCGGGAGCTGTGGCACAGGTGGCTGTGACATAATAAACGTCTGGATATTTCTTTATCGCTATATTCATAAGACTGTCAGCTACTTCTATTCTGCGCCCCTCACTCCTTTCGCTGCTTGTGTTGAAGTTGCGGCTCTCCCTGTAGATGGTCTTCTGGAAGATCAGCGGAATTCCCGGATGGGCCGCCTGCACCTTCTCAATGAACGGGAACAGCCTCTCTTCAATCTGCTCCGGAGTCGGGTTCGAGAACGAGTCGAACACGAATGCGTCCACCTGTGCGGCGCAAAGAACATCCGCGAAATATGGCTGGAGCTTGCAGTTGCCGCTGCATCCAAGGCTCAGAAACTGGAGTCCGGTCATTCTGGAAATCTGGTCAGGGTAGGACATCCCCGCTCTGGAAGTGCTGATTCCATGAGTGAAGCTGGAACCGAATATTCCAATCCTGTGACGGAACGGGTTCTCAATCGCCTCAATCACCGCGCCTTCGTTGACACCAATCTTGATGGACGCCTCCTCGCTGAGGATCGGTAGGTACATCAGGCACTCGTGCATAGAACCATCCAGATTGCCGATAAGCACGACATTGTCATCCGGTTTCTGGTCGTGCGTCACCTTGGAGGCGGCCCAAAGCCACCGACCGTCTTTCTTTATGTAAAGATCGTAGCCTCTAGCTGCAAGTCCTCCGGTGTTGGTCGGGAACCCCCTGTCAAGGTACTTAGTCTTCACCGTGATCGTCTTCGAGTCAGTCCTGAACGCCACAGCAAGGCCGGCTGACATCCGGACCTGCTTGTTCTCTCCAGCCGTGAACCCCTTGAATCTCACCGTGTCAACCCTATGGTAAGGGTTAGGAGTGTCAGTCATCAGCTTCCCGACCATAGTCAGATCCGACGCCTCTGTGAAGTTGTACTTCACCTGATTCTTCTGTGCGTAAACCGTCACCACCGAGAGTGACAGCATCAAGATTGCAAAAGTCTTTTTCATATTCGTTGATTTTATCGTTCCGCGTTATTTGTCAAAGCCCCTCATTACTCTGATGGAGCGCACAAAGAACAAAAATAGAACATTTTCCTCGGTTTTTGGTAATTTTTAGCTGGTTACCTGAATAGGTATGATTCATAGAACTATATGAATGCTTTTTTTTGTATTTTTACGGGTGAAACCAAATTGAATGCAATATGAAGTACCCTATAGGAATACAAAGTTTCGAGAAGATCATCAACGAAGGCTATCTCTACATAGATAAGACCAAGATGATTTACGATTTGATTCATGACGGTAATATTTACTTTCTGAGTCGTCCGAGGCGATTCGGCAAGTCTCTTCTCGTTTCTACACTTGAATGTTATTTCCAAGGGAAAAAAGAATTGTTCAAGGGTCTTGCCATCGATGGGTTGGAAACTGAATGGAATGAGTATCCGGTATTCCGTGTTGACTTTAACGGCAAGAATTTTACAGAAGGAAGCGAATTGTTAAAAACCTTGACCGGATTTGTCGAGATGCAGGAAGCTGTTTATGGCAAGGATCCATTCCATGACACTCTTGGCGACAGGTTCTGCTATGTGTTGAAATCCGCCCACGAGAAGACAGGACAGCGTGCTGTGGTCTTGATTGATGAATATGACAAACCTTTGTTGGACGTGCTGGACACTAGGCTGGAAACTGTTGTTGATGGTCAAAAAAGGAAAATTGAGGATTGGAACCGTGAGGTGCTGAAAGGGTTCTATTCTGTATTCAAGGCCGCTGATGAACATCTTCAGTTCGTATTGCTTACCGGTGTCACTAAATTCTCGCAAGTCAGTGTGTTCAGTGGCTTCAACCAACCTGATGACATCAGCCTGTCGGCCAGATATGACACCTTGTTAGGAGTTACCGAGGAAGAACTTCATACTGTCTTTAAGGAGCAAATCAAGGAGATGGCTTTGGAATATGAGCTAAGCGAGGACGATATGAAGGCAAAACTGAAGCGGCAGTTCGATGGCTATCATTTCAGCCGCCGGCTGAAGGGTGTGTATAATCCTTTCAGCGTGCTTCGCGCGTTCAATGAAATGTGGATTGACGACTATTGGTTCAAAACGGGCTCTCCATCCTATCTTGTCCGTCTTTTGGCTCATTGCAATGAGAACATCAATGAATTGGTGGGCAGGTATTACACACCGCAAGACTTTGATGACTACAAGGCTGATGTCGAGCGTCCTCTTCCGATGATCTATCAAAGCGGCTATCTCACCATCAAGGGCTACAAGCGCTTGACCAATTCCTATCTTTTGGATTTTCCTAATGACGAGGTGAAACGTGGTTTTGTCACCTTGCTGACATCCAGCTACCTCAAACCAAAGGAGAATCCTGGCTCATGGGTCCTTGACGTGATAGAAGCTATGGAAGGTGGAGAACTTGAATGCTTGAGAAAACTCTTCACGTCTTTTCTGGCGAGCATCCCGTATTCTCAACGTCGCAAGGATGATGAACGGGAGAAGGAGCGTTATTTCCAGTACACCTTTTATCTCATTCTGCGCATGATCAGTTCTTACACCGTCTTCACGGAAAAAGAGCAAAGCGAAGGCAGGGTGGATTGCGTTGTCGAGACCTCGAAAGATGTGTATATCTTTGAATTCAAGCTTGATGGCTCCGCTGAAGCCGCCTTGGACCAAATCAAGGACAAAGGCTATGCCCGTGAATATGAAGCGGGCCGGAAACGCATCCACTTGATTGGCTGCGATTTTTCCTCAAAAACCGGAACAATTGACGGCTGGAAAGTCTGCTCTCTTAATCAATAAAAGGTGAAAAGGAAAGCCGTGGCACTTAACTAAGTGACAGTGAGATGAATAATGACTCTTTCTGGTCGTCTAAGTCGTACAGGGAATGTGGCTAAAATCTTTGATAATCAAACTGTTGTCTGCCACGCGAAATAAACTTTACTTGTTGCCATAAATTTGCTACTTTTGCACTGCATACCTAGGGGCCGTGAATATTTCTGCGGATCTGAGGTTTGTAAGGTTGAATGACTGTTTTTGATTTGTTGGGGATGCTATATTTAAAACGAAAAACTTCCGACAGACGGATCAAAATAGTCTCTGAATATTATGAGTCTATATTCATTCTATAGGATCTCGAAGCCAGCGGAGGACAAGGTCGCTCCGGAGAGGGTGGAAGGGGAGTACAGGCGTCTGCGGAGCCGCACGTTCTGGGGCGTGACGTGGGCTTATGCTCTCTACTACGTCTGCAGGATGGCTATGAGCGTTGTGAAGCAGCCCTTGATAGACGGGGAAATATTCACCGCTGCGCAGCTTGGAATCATCGGTTCTGCGTTTTATTTCGTCTATGCTTTCGGCAAGTTCGCCAACGGGTTCATCGCTGACTACTGCAACGTGCGTCGCTTCATGGCCACAGGTCTTCTGATCTCAACAGTGGTCAATCTTCTGATGGGAGTTCTCGGATTGCTCCAAGGTTGGACTGGCACCTCCACGATGCTGCTGTTCATTGTGTTCGCTGTCTTCTGGGGAGTCAATGGTTTCTGTCAGTCGATGGGCGCTCCTCCAGGTGTCATCAGCCTCTCACGATGGTTTCCGCTTGAACGCAGAGGAACATATTACAGCATCTTCAGTGCCACGCCTTATTTGGGTAAATCGTTGTCAGTGTTTGCTTTAGGGCTGATTGTCGGCTGGGCTGGATGGGAATATGGCTTCATCTTCTCCGCTGTGGCCGGAGTGCTCGGTTCGGTGATGATCCTGCTGATGGTCTCTGACACACCGGAAAGCCGTGGCCTTCCTTCGGTGCAGACGTTGACTGGAGAGAAACCTCAGAAGACGGACTCCATGCCGATCAAGGAACTTCAGAAAATGGTGGTCCGTCATCCGGGAATATGGATAATCGCCCTTTCGAGCGCCTTCGTGTACATCACCCAGCACGCTGTCAGCGAGTGGGGAGTGCTTTTCCTCCAGAAAAGCAAGGGCTTTTCTCTTGCCGGAGCGACACAGATCATAGCGTTCTCCGAGGCTTTTGGAATAGCCGGAACCGTGCTGGCAGGCTGGCTTTCCGACCGTGTTTTCAAAGGGAACCGTTTCATTCCTGTGCTGATCTCCGGAATGCTTTGCCTGCTGTCGCTCGGAGCATTCCTTTTCACCGGTGGGGGATATTCATTGAACATCGTCTATGTGTCGGTGTTCAGTCTGGCTATCGGTGTGGTCTATTGCACTGTGGCCGGCCTGATGGCACTTGACATCGTGCCTCGTAAGGCCACCGGGGCTGCACTTGGAATGGTAGGTTTGGCAAGTTATGCCGCTGCCGGTGTACAGAACATCGTCAGCGGCATCATGATAGGGGAGAACGATTTTGATTTCGCCCCCGTTTCCGTGTTCTGGATTGTGGCTTGTCTCTTAAGTTTCCTTATTCCGGTTCTGTCGTGGAGGTCACTTCGACAGGCTCAGTGACCTGATCAAATCTTCACCACGTGCCAGTGCGGCCCGAATCTCTCGAACGAAGCCTTGTCAAGCATCTCGCGGTCGTCCGGGTGGGCGATGCTGATGAGAAGCTTGGCGCGCTCCTGGAGCGACTTGCCGTACAGATTCACGGCACCATATTCAGTGACAATCCAATGAGCGTCGGCACGAGGAGTGACAACTCCCGCCCCAGGGTTCAGGAAAGGAACAATCTTCGCCTTGCCCTTGTTTGTCCGGGAAGCGAACGCTGTCATCGACACTCCGCCCTCTGACATCGAGGCTCCCTTAACGAAATCCAGCTGGCCACCGGTTCCGGAGAATATCCTCGTCCCGATCGAGTCAGCGCAGATCTGCCCGGTCAGATCGACCTCTGTGGCGGAGTTGATCGCCATCATACAAGGGTTCTGACAGATGACCCAAGGGTCGTTGACGTACTTGATGTCCTTCATCAGCACGTCCGGATTGTGGTCGATGAATGAATATACCTCCTGTGATCCTAGTAGGAACGAAGCCACGATCTTGCCCTTGTCGATCTTCTTGTTGGCACCGTTCACAACGCCTTTCTTGATAAGGCGTAGAACCCCGTCAGCGAACATCTCCGTGTGCACACCAAGGTTCTTGTGATCAACAAGCTGTGCTGCCAAAGCGTTAGGCAGTGCCCCGATTCCCATCTGGATGCAAGCTCCGTCCGGCACGAGCTCAGCGCAGTTCTTTCCGATCAGCACTTCAGTCGGAGTAGGCTCGGCGAAATCCTTGGAAACCAGCGGAGTGTCATCCTTGACAAGGTAGTCGAAAACATCCAGCGAAACCAAATCCCCATAGGCAAAAGGCACATGAGGGTTCACCACAGCAATCTTCACCCTTGCTGTCTCGATGGCAGCTAATGAGCAGTCAACCGAAGTTCCAAGCGACACCATCCCGTTCTCGTCCGGAAGAGACACCTGGACCAAGGCTGCTCCCAACTTGATTGCTCCACTGCGGTAAAGTTTCTGAGACTCACCAAGATGCACCGGCACATAGTCAGCGTACCCGGAATTCACGTTAGGGCGCACATTCGGGCCGATAAAGAACCCCTGCTCAAAGAAGATTCCTGAATATTTTGGATCTGAATATGGAGCCGGCCCTTCGGTGTGGAAGTGGTGGAAATGCAGGTCCTCGACATCTCCGGAGTCGGCCCTGTGCACAAGTGCGTCAATCAAAATGTGCGGCACACTTGCCACACTGCTTAAATGAATATGGTCGCCCGACTTTATGGCCTTGACCGCCTCGTCAGCGGAAACGTAATGAAATTCTTGCATTGCTCAATAATATTAATTATCCGGTTTCTGTGAGTTGGCGACCGTGGATAATTATTATTTGCCCCGCGGTTGCCAATCGCGGGGCAAAGATAGCATTTTTGGAACTTTATTCAAATTTCATGTTAAAACTGCGGTCGCTGAGCTTGTCGAAGTGTCCAATGATCTTGTCGAGACGTTTGGTAAACTACCTCCTGTCGTTCAAGAAAGAAAGATAGTAAAGCAATGTCGCCAGAGAACCTACCGCTGCGATGACATAGGTATAAGCCGCCCATTTCAAGGCGTCAATCGCCATCGGTTTGGTCTCATAGTTTGTTATCCCCGCACTTTCCAGCCAATTGACAGCCCTATGACTAGCGTTGATCTCAACAGGAAGAGTTACGAAACTGAATAAGGTGGTCATTGCGAAGAGGATAACCCCGAAAATAAGCATAGGATAACTGTGGAACATGCTGACCATCAAGACTCCTGCGAGAAGAACCCACTGCACGATCCTGCTTGAGAAGCTCACGACAGGAACGAGGGCAGTGCGTAGCCTGAGTGGAAGATAGCCTTTCGCATGCTGAACCACATGCCCGCACTCATGAGCAGCCACAGCAGCTGCGGCTACATTGCTTTGGTTATAGACAGCCTCGCTGAGGTTAACTGTCTTTGTCTGTGGATTGTAATGGTCAGTAAGACGTCCAGGAATGCAAGTGACCTTCACATCCGTGATTCCATTGTCAGAGAGCATCTTGCGTGCTACTTCAGCTCCGGTCATACCATTTGTGGTCGGAACCCGCGAGTACTTTGTGAATCTGCTTTGAAGCATGCTTTGGATGATTTGACTGAGAATCATCACAACAATCATTATTATCCAAATTGATCCAGTGCTCATAATGTTTTCTGTTTGTTTTAAATTTTGCGAGCAGACAATTGCAAGCGTAAAAATCAACTATCCATCCGGGCGATTGTCCACCCTCGAAGCCTTTATCAAGTAGCAGGCCAAAGACCAAATATAAAAATTTTGACAGAGACTTTGATGGAAAAACAGTAATTTTGTCAGTTTTTAGGAACATAACATGTCAAACGGTACAACAGATTTCTCTCGTCTGGAGCTTAATCTCCAGAATTGCCTTGGCAATTACCGGTACTTCCGCTCCAAACTCAAGCGGATGACCAAACTCCTTGTCCTTGTCAAGGCCAATGCCTACGGCCATGGTGCTGTGGAGTTCGCTCTCATGATGCAGAACGCTGGTGCGGACTATCTGGCCGTGG
Source organism: Bacteroidales bacterium UBA755 (assembly GCA_002297815.1). Lineage (GTDB taxonomy): Bacteria > Bacteroidota > Bacteroidia > Bacteroidales > UBA932 > Cryptobacteroides. The sequence goes on from DBKH01000056.1 coordinate 9,123, forward strand.
CTCTTCCCGTAGAGGGAATCGAACTCAGGCAAGCCGGTATCAGTCTTCCGATTCTTGTTCTGACCGCTGGCACTGACTATTTTGACGAGATTATTGAGAACCGTCTTGAGCCTGGAATCCCTAACCTCTACACTCTTAAAGCGTTGGTCTCTACACTTCAAAGCCGTGGGATAGAGAACTTTCCCATCCACATTAAGTTGGACACAGGAATGCATAGGCTTGGATTCATGACAAGTGAGTTGGATGAGTTGAATGATTATCTAAAGACGTGCCCGGAGGTGAAAGTTAAGTCGGTATATTCCCATCTAGCAGTCGCAGAGGATCCTAAGATGGATCAGTTTACAATGGGGCAGATTGCGATGTTTGAGAGCAACGCTGCGAAGATAGACGAGTCTTTGGGCTATCATCCGATGTGGCATGTCCTAAACTCGGCAGGCATTGAGAGGTTCCCGCAGTTCCAGCATGACATGGTGCGACTCGGGATAGGAATATACGGGATCAGCTCTCTCCCTGATGTCCATCTCAATCCGGTTGCGTCCCTAAAGGTCAAGATTCTGCAAATCAAAGATTTAAGGCCGAATGATGGTGCCATAGGTTATGGACAGCATGGCTTGATAGCCCCAGAAGGAACTCGCATTGCTACCATTCCTGTTGGTTATGCTGACGGGATTGACAGGCATCTTGGTTGCGGGCATGCCAGTTTTTCTCTAAACGGGCATCGTGTTCCGACCATAGGCAACATCTGTATGGACATGTGCATGCTTGATGTGACCGGAGTTCCTGCCGAGGTGGGGGACACTGTGACCATCTTCGGGGAGGATCCTACTGTTAGTGAACTTGCAAAGATTTTGGACACAATTCCTTACGAGATAATGACTTCTGTTCCACGCCGCATAGAACGCGTCATTGTCCGCAATTAGCCACTCCGACAGGCTCAGTGTCTATTCACTGCTGGTCGCTGAGCCTATCGCTGAGCCGGTCGCTGAGCTTGTCGAAGCGCCTGTCGAAGCGCCTATTCAAATCATCATGCTTGCCCTGATCTCTTTAGCAAAGTCAGCCCCTTTCAGGTGCTCTACAATTGCAAGACCGAAATCCACAGCACATCCTGGCCCACGCCCGGTTATTAGGTTCCCATCAGCTACACATGGAGTCTTGACATATTCCCCACCTTTTGCTGTAGGTGCAGCTTCGAACCCATCATAGCATGTGAACATCTTGCCTTTCAGTGACGGAAGTTGTGAGACCACCAGTCCAGGAGCTGCGCAGATTGCAGCGACAGTTCCGCCTTCCGAGTAGTGTTTCTTCATGATGTCCATTAACTCCTCATTCTTGGCCAGATTCTTTGTGCCAGGCATACCTCCAGGGAAAATCATCACATCGCTTTCGTCCGTGCCGTCAAAGTAGGCCTCTGCCTTGAACCTACTCCATTTCAGATCTGCGACCGCAAGAATGCCATGTGCCCCTAAGACTGTAATGCTATCATTAATGGAGACTGTCTGTACGTTGATTCCACCCCTGCGCAGAACATCAACAGTAGCAAGAGCCTCGATCTCCTCGAAACCCTCGGCTAAGAATATGTAAACCCCTTTCATTGTAAATAATATAAACTGGTCACTTCGACAGGCTCAGTGACCGAAATGCCGAAATGACCAGTGCTTGTTGAGATATCAGGACTCGAACCTGAACTGGCAGAACCAAAATCTGTAGTGCTACCATTACACCATACCTCAATTCCGTCCACAAAGATATTCATTTTCCTGCAATTCTGCAACCTTGCTGGCACACAAAGATGAGAATTGCCCTTGATTTTACGGATTTATATTCCTATATTTGTCTAAATCAATCAAATAGAAAAGTCACTTTTAGTATGATAAGCCTTAGGAATATTGTTGTCTCAAAACCTGTCGTTTCGGTATTTTGCGGCTTGCTTCTCGCATCCAGCACTCTATTTGCGTATGAAAACCCAATTATCAAAGGTTTCCATCCGGACCCCAGTGTCTGTGCTGTCGGTGGAGATTATTACCTTGTCAACAGTTCATTCCACTATTTTCCCGGAGTACCGATCTTCCATAGCAAAGATCTTATCAACTGGACACAGATTGGTAATGTGCTAGACAGGCGCTCTCAGCTTGAACTGACGGACGCTCTTTCATGGGGAGGAGTCTATGCGCCTACCATACGCTACAAAGAAGGCACATTTTACATGATCACCACTAACACAAGCCATGGCGGCAACTTCATAGTCCGCACTGACAATCCGGCTGGAAAATGGTCCGACCCAACCTATGTTGACATCCCAGGCATTGACCCATCATTGTTTTTCCACGATGGGAAATGCTGGTACACAGGAACTACAGACAACAAAATAGTCCTTTGCGAAATTGATCCTTTGACTGGCACCAAATTAAGTGATGTTAAAACTATCTGGGGCGGCACCGGTGGGCGCTACCCTGAGGGACCGCATCTGTACTTCAAGGATGGCTGGTTTTACCTTCTGATTGCGGAGGGTGGCACTGAATATGCTCACAAAGTCACCATTGCTAGAAGTCGTTCGATTGACGGCCCTTATGAAGGCAATCCGTCCAATCCGATTCTTACTCATTGTACAATGGCAGCCCAGAACAATCCAATTCAAGGAGTTGGTCATGCTGATTTTGTTCAAGCTTCGGATGGCTCATGGTGGATGACATGCCTAGGATTCAGAACTCAGGGCGGAAATCATCATCTTTTGGGGCGCGAGACCTTTTTAGCACCTGTCGAGTGGCCGGAAGGGGAGTGGCCAACTGTCAATGGAAGCGGAGAAATCTTTTTGAATATGCCCGTTCCGGTCACTAAGCCTGCCGAAGTGACCGCTCATACACAAATACCTTCAGTCACTTCGACAAGCACTTCGACAAGCTCAGTGACCGAAAAGGTTCTGGATTTCAGCAAAGACAGGTGCGGCCATGACTGGGTTTACCTCCGAAATCCTTTCATGAACAACTATTCCTACACGCGTAAATCCTTAAGACTCAAATCTTCTGGCCTAAATCTCGATGAGACTCATCTTTCTCCTACATTCATAGGTCGTAGGCAGGAAGACATTTTCTTCAGTGCTGTCACGTCTCTTACATCTGAGCCAACTACTAGTGGTGGGATGACTGTGTTCATGGATGCTGGTTCGCATTATGATCTTTTCTTGGAGAAAGGCTGCCTTTACCTTCACTACCGTCTCGGAGAACTATCATGTCCGGAGGCTGTGATTCCACTTAATGTCGACCGTGTCTGGCTTAAGATCGAAGGTAATGAATATTTTTACATATTCTCCTATTCTACTGATGGGGAGAATTTCTTCCAAGTTGGCCAAATGAACACCCGTTACCTTAGCAGTGAGACGGCTAGTGGCTTCACTGGCATAGTCATAGGCCTGTTCGCTGCCGGTCCTGAAGGCACACACGCTGACTTTCGCGATTTCTCCTACAAGTCGTTGTAAATAAGACTTCTATATTCTGATTCCTTGAGTCAGCCTTTCATCTATCTCTGTGACATTACGTTTAGCCTTGTAGAAGGCAGTTCGTGAGACAAAGCCAGAAGCGATTGCTATTTCTTCTTGTTTAGCATCTGGATGAGCCTCTTTGTAGAGACGAGCATATTCGAGTCTGAACATGTTGACAAGATTGTAGTAGCCAATTGAAGAGATGAACTTGCTAGCTCTGTTCATCTTTCCATTTCCAAGCTCCATAAGAACTTCTGTCTTAAGAAGATGAGGTTCCCTGAACCTGCGTAGAATGACGGCCAGAACCTCTTCTTTGATCACATCCATCGGAGTCCCGTCATCCTCAGAAACTTCCTCATCTTCAACTTCTTCAATCTCTTGTAGATCTTGCTTCTTCTCCTTTTCCAATCCGCGCATCCTTTCATCGACTGCCACAGGTCTTAAGACTCTTTGAGGGTGGAGAATTATGCAAAGGATGTGAATCATCCAGAAAGATGTCATGATGTCAGACGCGAATTTGATCCACCTGCTCCCTGTGACAAAGACAATCCACATGAAGACTATCCAAAGAATGGGTGTGTAGAGAATCTTAACCGCGAACTTATACGGAAAATCCTCATCGTTAGAGTAGTTCTCAGTGTTGTAACGATCTGTTTCTGCCTTCAGATTTAGTAAAACGCTGATTGTTACTCCACAGAGAATCAGGCTAATACCTCCGATTATTCCCAGTGCTACCCTTTCATTCTGAATCATCCATCCGTAGTGCCCGGTCATAAGAGGAACTAATAGGGCCACTAGTAGAACAAACGGAGATGTGATGTAAACTTTCCACAGAGGAGGATCTTTTTGTTGCCTTTTCTTAAGTTGGAAGTACTGACGGATGAGTACAGCGAAACATACTGGGTAGTACAATACTCCGAATGCCCTTGTGTAAAGCCACACAGCTGGGTCCATTGGAGAAAGGACATAAGGGAACAAAAGAGTAATGGCCGCGAAAAAGAGTGTTACCAGTTTCCGTGCTGGGTAAAAATAGTCGGCATCATCACAAAACGGTCTGCACATATGGTTCCATCTCACTAATGCGCAGAAAATTCCAGTCGTGATGAAAACGAGACATCCTTCCGAAAAGAGACATTCAGGGCTGATGTTCCAGATCATGCTATTCCTCCCGTCTGTGAATTTCCCGAATGTCTATTTCTTCAGAAGTTCGTCGATATGTTCAGCGTAGTCCAATGAGGAATCAAGGAAGAACACAATCTCTGGCACGATGCGGAGTTGTTTAGCAACCAAGTGGCCGAGTTCTCCGCGCAGAGACTTGACGTTGTCATTGAGGAGCTTCATCACTTCCTCAGCTTTTGCTGATGGGAATATACTTACGTAAGTCTTGGCAAGCGATAGATCAGGACTGACCCTGACCTCGCTCACTGTCACCATTGCCCCTCCAAACACGGCCATGCCTTTGCCGCGTATGATTTCTGCAAGATCCTTCTGAATTTCGCGGGCAACTTTCAATTGTCTTGTGCTGGCCTGTTTTTCCATGATTACAATACGTTGATGATAAAGTAATTTTTCTTTCCTTTCTGGGCTAGGATGTACTTCCCGTCCACAATGTCATTCTCAGAGACCTCGTACTCAATGTCAGCTATCTTGTCCTTGTTGATGCTCACACCGTTGCCCTGGACCATCTTTCTAGCTTCACCCTTAGAAGGGAAGACCTGAGTTTTAACTGCAAGGAAGTCAAGAATGTTACAAGGAAGATCTGCTTTCTGAACATCAAAAGTAGGCACACCGCTGAACACGGCAAGGAACGTCTTCTCGTCCAATTTTCTGAGCTCGTCCGAAGTGGAATTGCCGAACAGCATTTTGGATGCGGAGACTGCGTTGGCATATTCATCCTCCCCGTGAATCATGATTGTAAGTTCCTTGGCAAGAAGCTGTTGGAGCGCTCTGCGGCCGGGGTCTTGACGGTGCTCCTCAATGGCTGAATTGATCGTGACTTCATCAAGGAGAGTGAATATCTTGATGTATCTTTCAGCGTCCTCATCGCTGACGTTCAGCCAGAACTGGTAGAACTCGTAAGGGGATGTCTTCTCCGGGTCGAGCCAGATGTTGCCCTTCTCCGTCTTGCCGAACTTCGTTCCGTCAGCCTTGCGGATGAGAGGGCAGGTGAGTGCGAACGCATCTGTCTTGCCGAGCATCCTGCGGATGAGCTCCGTTCCGGTGGTGATGTTGCCCCACTGGTCGCTACCGCCAAGCTGGAGACGGCAGCCCTTGTTCTCGTAGAGCCAGAGGTAGTCGTAGCCTTGAAGCAACTGGTAGCTGAACTCGGTGAAAGACATTCCCTCGCGTGACTCGCTAGAGAGACGCTTCTTCACGGAATCCTTAGCCATCATGTAGTTGACGGTAATATGCTTACCCACATCGCGGATGAAGTTTAGAAAAGAGTAGTTCTTCATCCAATCGTAGTTGTTCACGAGCTCAGCCTTGTTTGGAGCATCTGAATCGAAGTCAAGGATTTTGGACAGCTGTTTCTTGATGCCAGCGATGTTGTGCTGGAGGGTTTCCTCGTCTAGAAGATTTCTCTCTTGAGACTTCATTGATGGGTCTCCAATCATTCCTGTGGCACCTCCGATTAGAGCAATCGGCTTATGACCGCACTGCTGAAAGTGCTTCAGAATCATGATGCTGACAAGGTGGCCGATGTGAAGGGAGTCCGCTGTCGGGTCGATTCCAACATAGGCGGCCTGTGGGCCTTCCATGAGTTTTTCCTCTGTTCCTGGCATGATGTCCTGGATCATGCCTCTCCATTTGAGTTCCTCTACGAAATTCTTCATTGTATGATGTGTTTTTATATTCCTAAATTATGGTGGGATTTCGAGCATTGCCTTATTTTCACGCCATATTTATGCAAAGTTAGGCAAAAATAATGTAAATTTGTAGGCTGAAAACGAAATTAACAGTTTAAAAATTAACGGATATGAGAAAGAAAATCGTTGCCGGAAACTGGAAGATGAACACAACTCTCCAGGAAGGTGTTGAACTTGCTAAGGCTGTCGCAGCCAAGTCAGTTGAGACTCCAGAACATGTAGGGCTTATCGTTGCCCCTCCTTTCACCCATCTCGCATCAGTTGCTGAGGTTCTTAAGGGCTCAAAGGTAGAGCTTTCTGCTCAAAACTGTGCTGATCATGAGAAAGGTGCCTACACGGGAGAGGTCGCTGTGAACATGCTGACTTCTGTGGGATGCCAGTGGACTATTCTTGGGCACTCTGAGAGAAGGCAATACTATGGTGAGACTGATGAGAAGCTCGTTGAGAAGACAAAACTTGCCCTTGCCGCTGGTCTTGGTGTCATCCTTTGCGTTGGCGAGAATCTTGAGCAGAGAGAGGCTGGAAAACATTTCGATGTCGTTACAGAGCAGATCAAGAATGTTCTCTACAATTTTACCTCTGAGGACATGGCCAAGATCATCGTGGCTTACGAGCCTGTTTGGGCCATCGGAACTGGTAAGACTGCTTCTGCTGAGCAGGCTGAGGAGATTCACGCATGCATCCGCAAAGTTCTTGCAGAGAAGTTTGGTGAGACTGTAGCTGAGGACACCACAATCCTTTACGGTGGAAGCTGCAAGCCTTCAAATGCCAAGGAACTCTTTGCCCAGAAGGACATTGATGGTGGTCTTATCGGTGGCGCAGCGCTGAAAGCCGATGATTTCATCGCAATAGCGCAGAGCTACTAGTAGCTCTGCGCTATAACCTCCAACCCCCAGTCACTGACGTGACAGCCCCTGAGGGGCACGGGGAAAGGTTTCCCCGGAAACCCCTTCGGTCGCTTCGCACTACGTGCGTGATTTATCCAACCCCCAGTCACTGACGTGACAGCCCCTGAGGGGCACGGGGAAAGGGTTCCCCGGAAACCCCTTCGGTCGCTTCGCTCCTGTGCGGTGTTATGGTTGCGGAATATAAAAAGGAGAGGCGGAACTTAACGTTCCGCCTCTCCTTTTATTATATTGTGTCTCTTACTTCTTGGATTCTTCTACAGAAACTTTTCTGAATTCCTTGAGATCCTTCATGAGATCGAGAGCAGCTTTGCGTGCGCGGGCACCGGCAGCTTTGTTACCTTTTTCTACCTGAGCGTCAGCGTTCTCCACGAAAACGTTGATCTCTTCCTTGATTTTAGCGACAAGATTCTCCATTTTGTTCTAAATTTTAGTGAATAGTGTTGGATTATAATTTATTAATAAACGTTATCTACCCAAATGTGTTCGCAAGTTATGGAAAAAATTGAAATTAACAAATTTTTTCCTGCAAAAATGCTGATTTTCTGATGCTTTAAGCATCGATTTCATCTTTCTTTGGCTTCGCATTCAGAAGATTCATCGCTCTGTCAGCACCAATGGTAGAATAATTCTTTATCCCTTCGATGACTCGGTCACATATTCCCGGAACAGCAGCTTTCTCTTCTTGAGTCAGTTCTCCGATGACATAGTCCACTTGGGCACCGCGTGAGAAGTTGTTGCCAATCCCGATTCTGATTCTGGCCCACTGTGTTGTCTGGAGGCGCGCCTGAATGTCCTTTAGCCCATTGTGCCCTCCATCGCTTCCGTTTTTGCGCATTCTGACAGTCCCGAAAGGAAGGTTGAGATCATCGCAGATTACAATGAGGTTTTCAAGAGGTAACTTCAGCTTGTCCATCCAATAGCGAACAGCGTTACCACTGAGATTCATGTAGGTGGAAGGCTTAAGAAGGAAGAATTTCCTACCTTTGAACGAAATCTCAGCCACGTCTCCGTAACGCTCCGTCTTAAAAATAGTGTTGGATGCCTGTGCCCAAGCATCCAACACCATAAACCCCATGTTATGTCTGGTAGAAGCGTACTCAGCGCCGATGTTCCCTAATCCTGCGACAAGATAGTTCATACCAGTGTCTTCTTTAGAGGCCTGTGAGCGCTTATTCAGCAGCTGGCTCAGCAGTCTCTTCAGTTGATTCAGTCTCATGCTCCTCAGCACCTTCCATCTTCTCCTCGTGAGCGAGCTGAGCTGCGATCTGACGTGTTGACTTCACAGCGCAGATGATAGTTGACTTAGGAGTGACAACAGAAACGTTCTCTACCTTAATGTCTCCAGCAACGATTCTCTTTTCGATGTCAAGTTTGGTAACATCGAGGTTGATTGTGTCAGGAAGATCTTTCATCAATGCGCTGATGCGAACCTCTCTGCTGACGAGAACGAATTTACCACCTCTCTGTACTCCGATAGGGTGTCCGCTCACGATGACAGGAACCTTGATGACGATTGGCTTGTCCTCTGTAACTGCGAGGAAGTCAGCGTGCAGGCAGTTGTCCTTTACAGGATGGTACTGGAGCTCGTGAACAACAGCTGTGTAGGCCTTGCCGTTGTCAAGCTTGATGTCGATGATGAATGATGATGGAGTGTGGGTGATTCCCATCAAATCTCTTTCAGTCACTGTAAAGAGAACATTCTCCAATCCTGGTCCGTAGAGGTTGCAAGGAACGAGACCCTGCTTGCGGAACGCCTTGATCACGGCCTTGTTGCCGATTTCACGGACTTTGCCGTTAAGCTCAAAATGCTTCATTGTTTGTTGTTTAAAATGTGTTACTCAGTTCTGGACTACCCAGAACCCCATTGCACCAAAAGCGACGAGCGCTTTGTAATTGCGTGGCAAAGATAGGAATATTTTGATTACTTTACAAGTCCAGTGGCCTTGTTCCAAGCCTCTTTTTTGTAGTAAAAGTCCAGCAAATCCGTGCCCGCGCATGGAAGATACATGCTGAATCCAGAGTAGTTGGTGATGTCGAACTCTTCGAGAAATTGAGGAGTGGAGTTCTTGTAGATAACACAAGCATCTATGGCCGCATTCAACTCCTTGATGTCGTTCTTGTCAGCTCCGCATTTGTCGAAAATGTCAACAAGATCGTAGAAATAGTGCCGTCCGTTCCTGTAGTAGCCTTGTATCTCACTGGCAGGGGCGTTTGAAAGTGTGTCGGCATATTCCTTAATCATCCTTGTGCAGACTTCGGCTAGCTTGTCCAACCCATTGGTCCTGATGACATTGACAGTGGATGATTTGTAAAACCCACTTTGTTTGTTGTACATTTCGAACGAATCTTTGAACAACGCTTCGAAATCTGGTTCCTTTTCTTTTAGCAGGAAAGTCGTGAGTTTCGTGTAGTTGAACATCCCGTCTCCCAGCACTTCAGTAGGGGATAATCCGAGGACATCAGCCTTGTCTTTCAGCCCGTAAGCGACTTCTACCCCGCTAGTGTAGCACATGTCGAAAAGGATGTAGTCCAAGTGGTAAGGAATACCGTCCGCGAACTCGTTGATGTCCATTTCGTGGCCATAATAGTAGGTGCTAGAGATGACATCCTGTCCGATGGATCTAGTCATTCCATAGTACTTATCGACATTTTCAAGTCTCCCGTCAGGAACTGGAAGGCGCCTTGGGACTTTTATTTCGGCCTTCGAGATGCCTCTAGACTGTGCCGAAGTCTGGAGTTCCCCCTTGTGCTCTTTTTCAAATTCGCTTGGACTACTGAAGTACCCTGCCGGAAGCCAACCCGATCCATGAGATGAAAAGACAAGACCATAGCCTTTTGCGGGAAACTCATCCTTTACAAAATTAAGAACTTGGCGCAAAGTTGAGGATGACGCAGCAACGGTCTCCTTGTCGAAGGTTTTCAAGGTGTCGGAAACGATGGTTCCGTTTGCTTTTTTGTAAAGTCTCCTCAGATGCGATTCTGTAGGATTGTAGTTGTAGGAAGACTTGGCGAATCTGGAATATACTAGCAGTACATCTCCGTACTCTCCCGGGATGTAGCCGGCAGGCAAGCCTTTTTCCGTGCCGTCCACATTGTCTTTGAGGTAGGATGTGAGATTGTTGAACCCGCATTCGTAGAAGAGCAGTACCCTTCTGTTCTCGTAGTCAGGCTCTAACTTGTTATGCTTGCAACAGCCAATGGCCAATTGAGTAAGAATGGCCACGGCAACAAATTTTGCGATTGTTTTCAAAAGGTTCATAGTTTGTCTTTTTGATCAACATCTTGGATAAAACTGTAACCAAGATTGGTTAATAGCTATAACCAAGAATGACAAATATACTGATTTTCCCGAATAATGACTATATTTACCGAATGAAACTATAATTAATTACAGGAATATTTATGAAATCAGGATTGAAGATGATTCTATCTGTCGGAGCCGCAGCCGCTCTCTTTTCTTGTGGCCAAGGCGAAAAGAAAACACAGACCAACGATTTTCACTACCTTTTGGACGAGTTCGCTGACCTCAAGGTGATCCGTTTCAAGGTGCCGGGCTGGGATGCACTCAGCCTCAGGCAGAAGGAATATGCCTACCATCTCTCGGAGGCCGCCAAACTGGGCCGCGACATCACGTGGGACCAGTACTGCAAATGGAACCTCCCGATCAGACACGTGGTCGAGGATATTCTCAATGAATATAATGGCGATCGTGAATGCGCTGATTTCCAGAACTTCACCGTTTATGCCAAGAGGCTTTTCTTCGCCAACGGCATCCATCACCACTATTCCGAAGACAAGTTCTTCCCGGAGTGCCCGAAGGAATATTTCCAAAGCCTTATGGAGGCTGTGGGGGATGGTGACAAGGCCGCTGAACTGCTTGAGGTAATATATTCCCCAGACATCTATCCTCAGCGCCGCTCTACTTCCAAGACTGGCGACATCGTAGAACTTTCCGCTGTGAATTTCTATGATGGCGTGAGCCGCGAGGAAGTCGAGAAGTATTACAATTCGCTTATGGATCCGAACGACAAGACTCCGATCTCATATGGTCTTAACACAAAGGTGGTCAAGGAGAACGGAGAGGTTGTCGAGAAGCCTTGGAAGGTGGGTGGAATATACGGTCCGGCGTTGGAGAAGATCTGCGCTGAGTTGGAGAAAGCCGCTGCTGTAGCGGAGACTGACCTCCAGAAGAAGGCTATCGGACTCCTTATTGAATATTACAAGACAGGAGATCTGAAGACATGGGACGATTTCAATGTTGACTGGGTTCAGGACACCGTCGGCACGATCGACTTCATCAACGGCTTCATCGAGGACTATGACGATCCGCTCGGACGCAAGGCCACTTGGGAGGGCTATGTGAACATGAAGGACTCCGCTGCTTCTGCCCGTACTGAGGTCCTGAGTGCCAATGCGCAGTGGTTCGAGGACAACTCGCCAGTGGATCCGCGCTTCCGCAAGCCGCATGTCAAGGGTGTCTCTGCCAAGGTTGTGGATGGCATTACCCTAGCGGGTGCCACCTATCCTGCCACCCCGATCGGAATCAATCTCCCTAACGCAGACTGGATTAGGCGTGACTATGGCTCGAAATCAGTGACCATCGCCAACATCACACATGCCTACGACTACGCTGCTCAGGAGTCTCCGAAGAGCACTCTGACCGAATTTGCCTATGATCAGGCAGAGATAGATGCCTACAAGAAGTACGGTTCTTACACTGATGAGATCCACACAGACCTCCATGAGTGTCTCGGCCATGGCTCCGGCCAGCTTCTTCCTGGCGTTTCCTCTACGGCTTTGGGCGAGTACCAGTCAACTCTCGAAGAGGCGCGTGCGGACTTGTTCGGACTTTACTATATGGCTGATCCAAAGCTCGTTGAGCTTGGCATTATGCCAAATGCTGAGGCCTATAAGCCAGCATATTCAAACTACATCAGGAATGGCCTGTTCGTGCAATTCACGAGGGTTGAACTTGGCAAACAGAACACTGAGGCTCACATGCAGAACCGCAAGCTGATTGCTGAGTGGTGTTACGAGAAGGGTGCCGCCAACGGAATCATCGAGAAGAAGATGCGCGATGGAAAGACTTATTTCGTTGTCAATGACTATGAGGCACTTCGTGGCCTCTTTGCACAGCTTCTTGCTGAGATTCAGAGGATTAAGTCCGAAGGTGATTATGCTGCCGGCAAAGATCTAGTTGAAACCTACGCTGTCAACATCGATCCTCAGCTTCACAAGGAAGTCCTTGAAAGGTACGCTGCCTTGAATCTCAAGCCTTACGGTGGGTTTGTCAATCCGAACATCGTTCCAGTCGAGAAGGACGGCAAAATTGTGGATTACAAGATCGAGTACGTTGACAACTACCTCCAGCAGCAGCTTGACTACGGCAAGAAGTATCGTACACTTTAAATCCGGTCGCTGAGCCAGTCGAAGCGACTTTGCCTGAAAGACAAAAGTACTGATGGATTAAGTGGATCTAACAGAACGAATATTACAGGATTATTCCTCGTACCTAAAAATCGAGCGTGCGATGTCACCCAACACGGTGGCATCGTACTCTTCTGATGTAAAGGAATTCTTTTCTGCTGTGTCCGCAGCACCTGCCGATGTGACCACTCAGGAGATTTTGTGTTTCTTTTCTTCACGCGAAGACCTCACGAAGCGTTCTCAGGCCCGTTTCCTGAGTTCGCTTCGATCCTTTTTTTACTGGCTAGTCATGGAAGGGGAACGCAATGAGAATCCATGCGATCCGATAGATGCCCCAAAAATTGGACGCTATCTTCCAGCGGTTCTGTCTGTTGAGGAAGTTAGTGCTATCATGGAATCTGTGGATCTTTCTTCATGGACAGGAAGGCGTGACCGGGCGATTCTAGAAGTCCTGTATGGTTGCGGCTTGAGGGTTTCGGAGGCCGTTAATTTAAGAATATCCTGTGTCTATCTTGATGAGTCCTTTGTCCGTGTTATTGGCAAGGGCAACAAGGAGCGCATTGTCCCGATGGGGGAGATGGCTGCATCTGCTGTTCGTAATTACTTGTTAGTCAGACCAGACTCGGCTTCAAGCGAGTTCGATGACATTCTGTTCTTGAATCGCTTCGGTAAGTCCCTCAGCAGGATTTCGATGTTTAACATTGTCAAGCGTCAAGCCATGCTTGCCGGCATCCACAAGGAAATCTCGCCACACACTTTTCGCCACTCCTTTGCCACCCATCTTATCGAAAACGGTGCAGACCTCCGTGTAGTCCAAGACATGCTTGGTCACGAGAACATCACAACCACAGAAATTTACACTCACATAGACTCCTCCACCTGGCAGCAGTCCATCCTCTCCCATCACCCCCGTCGCTGACAGGCCATGTCCCTCAATGGATAATGTGCGCGATATTAATAAAATATGGCGGCAGTGGAAAAAAAGCAAATGGCAGATTTTGCACGTTACCAAAATCTGCCATTTGATTTTTCCCCCACCGTTCGTTAACACATACTTTGTGACTTTATTCCCTTTTTGGTGACGTTTCCGCTACGAATCGTTGCCTTGAAATGCAACCTTATGGTTTTGCAATGCGGCAACGGGAGAGTTTGGAAGCCTTGTCTGGAGCGATGATGCCGGCTTTTTGGAGGTTAGCGACTGTCCAATCGCTTTTAGGAGAGTTTTCCCTGAATATTACAATGCTCCTCGCAGCGCGTTTCCCGATGTAGGGGTGCGAGGCGAGATCTTTCTCAGAAAGTGTCCATAATGAATATGCAGGAGTTGAGGTTGTGTCCACCTTAATAAGATCCTTGAGGTTATCATACTTTTCCTGATCGAAGTGCCAGATGTCCATAAGCTGTTCAGGGTAGGAATATCCCCCAAGTTCATTTCGGTAGGAAACAATCTTACCAGCGAAAAATTTTCCGATGCCAGGAAGCGACATGAATGCCGCTGAGTCGGCCAAGTTGATGTCTATTTTGGGAATATCAATGTACCTCTCTAGTCTTCTGTACACGGAATCCTCCACGACGTAGGATTTCGCAAAGTCGCTCCTTCGACGGAACCGACCACCTTTCTTGCGGTAGTTATCGATTGATTGCGCCTGTTTTTGCGTAAACCCCAGCCTCATCAAATCGTCAACACTCACCGTGTTCGGATCGAAACGGAAACTCTCGTACTTTCTCGGAGCAAAGTTCCGTCTGATTTGCTCGGCTTGGAAGGAATGCTCGGAGTTTTTTCGGAATGTACCGGTCCGATACTTCGCTTCGGCAGGCTCAGCGACCTGTCTGCTGTTCCCTTCGCTGTCAATAGTTCGGTACACCAAAGAGCCGTCCGAAGTGGCCGCACCGTTCGGTCGCTGAGCCTGTTGATGCGACCGAGCTTGTCGAAGCGACTGATCATCACTAAGCTCCGGTCGCTGAGCCTGTCGAAGCGACTGACTATTACTTAGCTCAGACTCCAAATCCTGCGCATAGACAATCACCGTGTCAGGCTCATCATGATTCGCAATAATCCTAGCGACCGAGGCCTTATGGATGAACAACGCAGCTTGATAGCCGACAATTAGAAAGAGTAGGGCCACAGCCCCGACAACAAATGACGCGGACGGCTTCTTGCCATCCTTGTTGGAATTGAAGTTTTTCATTAGATTGTGTATTAATTCAGTTTAAATCATCTGTGAAAATGTTTGGTTACGGCTGAAGAATGAATATTCAGAAACTACTCTTCCATTTCTTCTTTGCGCTTTTTTTTTCTGACGGTGCTCCTGCGACAACTATGACAATCTCGCCTTTGGGCTCATGCTCCTTGTACCATGCCGACACTTCTGCGAGAGTGCCACGTTTGTGCTCCTCATGAATTTTGGAAATTTCTCTTGCAACAGAGCACTCGCGCTCCGCTCCGAAATATTCAATAAATTGGTCGAGAGTCTTGACTAATCGGTAAGGGGATTCGTAGAAGATCATTGTCCTAGGCTCCTCTGCCAGAGTCTTAAGTAGGGTTTGACGTCCTTTTTTCACTGGAAGAAATCCCTCGAAGCAAAAACGGTCGCACGGTAAACCAGATGAGACTATTGCTGGAATGCAAGCTGTTGCACCGGGAAGTGTCTGAACTTCAATTCCTTCGGCAGCGCAAGTCCGGGCCAAAAGGAACCCCGGATCTGAGATTCCTGGCGTACCGGCATCACTTATCAGAGCGACATTAAGTCCACCGAGAATCCTCTCCTTGATCATTTCTGCGGTCTGATGCTCATTGAACTTGTGGTGAGACTGGAGCTTGCCGTGGATGTCGTACCGATGAAGCAAAACACTGCTTGTCCTAGTGTCCTCTGCGAGAATAAGATCAGCGTCTTTCAGCACTTGGACAGCCCTGAAAGTCATGTCGTCAAGGTTCCCGACTGGTGTAGGAACTATGTAGAGGATACCGGGCATTCTACCTGAGTTTTCTTCTGACGGCCATCATCAGTCTATAAACAGGTTCTGAGTTCATGTCCCATTCCGGGAAATTAACATGAACATAGGTGATGGCTTCTTCGAGATTTGACATTCCGTTAAAGGCACTGATTGTGTTCTGGAAGAGAATCGGATCTTCTTTGAACAGAACGTTGATCAGCAGGACTCTGTCGTTGAGAGAAATTGCGCTGATGACGTTCTTTACCTCGGAGCCTGGTCGGTCTGTCCGCCAAGCTTGCTTCTCGGCCATCACATCCATAACAGAAGTTTCGGCTTTCTGGCTGTCTAGAATGGCGGCCTTGGGTTTTGCCTCTGGCTCAGGCTCTGGAGTTGGCTTGATGCCAATCTCTGGTCCGATGTCAAGAGTAGGCTCTTGAATTGGCTTAGCATCCGATTCTAGAATTGCTGAAGGCTCGTCAGCTGGGAGGTCATCCTCGAATGGAAGGTCGTCATCGAGTTGATTGACAGGAACTTCGGTTGTCGAAGCGACCGCATACTCAACGATAGGATCTTCTATGACGGATGGCATGTCAATGTCTTGAAGGTCAATTTCGATAGGGGTATCGTCTTTCGGATCGGATGAGACTTCTTTTGGCGCTGTCACTTCGGCAGGCTCAGTGACCGTCGTTTTGTGCTCAGAGACCGCGTCGGTGGCTTCGGGAGCAGAGGTCACTTCGACAGGCTCAGTGACAGTGTCAGGCTCAGTGACCGGAGACAACTGCTCAGCGACCTCGCCAAGCCCACGAACCTCTTTCTCAAGAGCCTCAAGCTCCGTCTTTATGTTGTCTATTCTTTCCAGTAAAGCGGAAAGCCTTTTTTCATCGATGTTTCCCATAAAAAATACTATCTTTGCCAGACAAACCTTGGGGACGGAAACCACACCGTTGAACCAAGGCATGTGAGTGTTATTGATTATTCAACAAATCTAACGAAATGTTTTCAGAAAACATAAAAAAAACCGGATGTATTGAAGTGATTTGTGGCTCAATGTTCTCAGGCAAGACCGAAGAACTGATCCGCAGAATCAGAAGGGCTAAATTTGCCAATCTCAGAATAGAGATTTTTAAGCCGACAATCGACACAAGATATTCAGAAGACGATGTCGTCTCCCATGATTTCCACAAGATTCCGTGTCATTCCGTGAAAGATCCGAAAGAAATGCTGAATGTCGGTCCCGAAGTTCAGGTGGTAGGCATTGATGAGGCGCAGTTTTACGACATGTCTCTCGTAGATGTGGCTCAGGGACTCGCTAATCGCGGAGTCCGTGTGATCATTGCCGGTCTTGACACAGATTATCTCGGTAAACCTTTCGGCCCAATGCCTTATCTGATGGCGGTCGCGGAGGAAGTACGCAAAGTGCACGCTATCTGTGTAAGATGTGGGAATCTTGCCAATCACTCTCACAGACTATCTCACAGCACCGAGCTCGTGGTCCTTGGAGAAAAGGATGCCTACGAGCCCCTGTGTCGTGAATGCTACAACAAAGCCATTGCCGAAGAACGTGAGGACTAATCCTTCACGTTCTTCAAAGCCTCGCGAACTTTTGCCTCGATCTCATCGCAGAGCTCCTGATTGTCCTTAAGAAGTTGCTTGGTGGCCTCTCGTCCTTGGGCGAGTTTCTGGTCTCCATAGCTAAACCATGAGCCGCTCTTGCCCACAATGCCATATTCAACACCTAGGTCGAGAATCTCTCCAGCGTGAGAAATACCCTCTCCGAACACAATGTCGAACTCTGCCTTCTTGAAAGGAGGAGCCATCTTGTTCTTGACCACCTTGACGCGTGTACGGTTGCCTAGAGCCTCTTCTCCATCTTTTAGCTGCGTGGTCTTGCGGACATCAATGCGGACGGATGCGTAGAATTTCAGAGCGTTACCTCCAGTCGTGGTCTCCGGGTTGCCGAACATAATTCCAATCTTCTCTCTTAGCTGGTTGATGAATATGCAGCAAGTGTTTGTTTTGGAAATGTTTGCGGTCAACTTGCGAAGAGCCTGACTCATGAGTCTTGCTTGGAGCCCCACTTTGTTGTCACCCATTTCTCCCTCAATCTCAGCTTTAGGAGTCAGTGCTGCGACTGAATCGACAACGATAATGTCAATCGCTCCCGACCGGATCAGGTTATCAGCAATCTCCAATGCCTGCTCACCGTTATCAGGCTGCGAGATCAGCAAAGTCTCAAGGTTGACACCTAAAGCCTTAGCATAGGTCCTGTCAAAAGCATGCTCCGCGTCAATCATTGCCGCGATGCCCCCTTGTTTCTGAGCCTCAGCAATTGCATGGATGGCCAAAGTAGTCTTACCGCTGGATTCCGGACCATAGATCTCCACAATCCTTCCGCGAGGATAGCCTCCTATTCCAAGTGCGTGGTCAAGTGCGACGGAACCGCTAGGAATGACCTGCACGTCCCATTGTGGCTGTTCTCCCAGCTTCATGATCGTTCCTTTCCCGTAGTCTTTCTCAATCTTGTCGATCGTGGCCTGCAGCGCCTTAAGTTTTGCAGCACCTGCGTCTGTGGCCTTAGCCTCTACCTCTTTTGCCATAATGATGTAATAATAATTGTTAGTAGTTTTGGGCGAAAAGATGTCGCCTTTGTGACAAAGATAAGAATTTACGTCCAATCCGGTGTTATTTTTCATTAATTTTGTAGTAGAAAAACAAACGAGATAATTATGCGTGAGCAATTGCTGGGTAAGACCCCAGATGAACTGAAGGAAATAGCGTTGAAAGTCGGTCTGCCTGCCTTCACGGGCAAGCAGATTTCTGGTTGGTTGTACGGACGTAAGGTTAGGAGCATAGACGAGATGACCAACATCTCAAAGATAGGACGCGAGAGACTTAAAGAGGAATATTCACTTGGCGTGACTGTGCCTTCGACTTGCCAGATCTCTTCCGACGGGACGAAGAAATACCTTTTCCCCATAGGAGATGGCAATGCTGTTGAGGCGGTGATGATTCCCGATGACGACAGAAAAACCTTATGTGTGTCATCACAGGCTGGTTGCCGCATGGGCTGCCGTTTCTGCATGACCGGAAGGCAAGGCTTCCATGGCAACCTCACTACGGCTCAGATTCTTTCGCAATTCATCGGCATCGATGAGGCTAGCGAATTGACAAACGCTGTGTTCATGGGAATGGGAGAGCCGTTGGACAACTTTGGCAATGTGATGAAAGCTATAGAAGTACTGACGGCAGACTGGGGATTTGGATGGAGCCCTAAGCGGATCACCCTCTCGACGATAGGTCTACTCCCGAACTTGAAGAAGTATCTCGATTCAACGCGCTGCCACCTTGCTGTCAGCCTTCACAATCCTTTCCCTGACGAAAGGGCGGAGATGATGCCGGTTCAAAAGGCTTGGCCGGTTCAGGATGTGATCGACATGATTCGTGAATATGATTTCTCAGGTCAACGGAGAGTGAGTTTTGAATATACCATGTTCGCTGGCCTGAATGATGACAAGCGACATGCGGATGCCCTAATCAGGCTTCTCCGTGGATTAGAATGCAGGGTCAACCTGATTCGTTTCCACAAGATTCCTGACGCACCTTTTGAGTCTTCACCGCAGATCATGATGGAAAACTTTAGGGATAGGCTTTCTAATCACGGAATTACTTGTACGATAAGGGCTTCCAGAGGTGAAGACATCCTGGCAGCTTGCGGAATGTTGGCAGGTGAGCATAGGAAAAACTGATTTATCAATATAATAACAAATGACTATGGGAACGAGAATATTCAGAATAGTAGCATCGTTGGCCGTGATGGCTATCATGTTGCCGACAGTGTCCGCTCAACCTCAGCACTCAGTTCTGGATGAGAAGCGCGAAGCAGTAGATCTAAGAGTTGAGAAGATTAGACATAAACTAGATTCAATAAGGAACGTCAGACATCGTCCGACCGTGGCTCTTGTACTTAGTGGAGGTGGTGCCAAAGGGGCGGCACATGTTGGGGTCATCAAGTACCTTGAGTCAATAGGAATGCCGATTGACATCGTGATGGGAACAAGTATGGGTGGCTTGGTAGGTGGCATCTATGCGCTTGGTTATGATGCGGATCATCTAGACTCAATCATCCGCAACATTGATTGGGACATGGCCTTGAGTGACAAGGTACCTAGGGACTATCTGTCATATTCATCTATTAAATATAAGGAGAAATATGCCCTGTCCTTCCCATTCCTTTATGACAAGAATGAGTACTTACATATGAAGGGTGCTGACCAAGACTATATGCGTAGGGCGGATGACATCCATTTCGGAGCCGGACAGGCTGATGCTACAAGCATGGTGAAGGACAACCTTTTGGGTAGTCTTCCTTCTGGAATGGTCTATGGACAGAATGTCAACAACATCCTTAGCTCTCTTTCAGTTGGTTATCAGGATGTAATTGATTTTTATGACCTTCCGATTCCGTTTTTGTGCGTGGCCACTGATTTGGTGTCAGGAACTGCTAAGATCTGGACGAAAGGCAAACTTAATACCGCGCTCCGTTCCACTATGTCGATTCCTGGCCTTTTTGCACCTGTCAGGGTTGACGGAATGGTCTTGGTTGACGGTGGCATGAGAAACAATTATCCAACGGACCTAGCTAAAAAAGTCGGTGCAGACATCGTGATTGGAGTCAATCTTTCAGATGGCTATAAGAACTACAATCAGATCAACAATCTGGCCGACATCATCAACACAGGAATTGACATGCTCGGACGTTCGTCTTTCGAGTCCAATGTGGACATACCGAATGTGAACATCAAGCCGGATCTGCATGAGTATAACATGCTCAGTTTTGACACAAACAGCATAGACACCATCATCAACCGTGGCTATCAGGCAGCCATGGCTGTGGCCGACAAACTGGATTCAGTAAAGGCAGTGGTTGGTGCAGACAAGACGGTTCTCAGGAATGATCCGGCTCAGGACATCCGGCTCAGGAAAGTACTTGTCTCAGGAGTTGAAATTACCGGTGTGGACGACAACGAGAGCCTTTACCTAATGAAAAAGATTAAGGTGGGCGCTGGTGCCAGGATGGGCAACGAGGAGATTGAGGATGCTGTGGCCACAATCTTTGGAACCAATGCTTTTGACTATGTGAACTATGAACTTGTCGGGGACGAGGAACCTTACCGTCTGAAATTTAACTGTAAGCGCGGTCCTGTATGCCAGTTAGGTCTCGGAGGCCGTTTCGACACTGAAGAAATTGTGTCCGTCCTGATCAACTTGGGTTGGGGTGTTCACAAGATTCAAGGGTCTTCTCTTGACTTCACAGGAAAGGTCGGAACCAATCCTAACGCCAATGTGACATATTCATACATCTCACCTAAAGGGCTATCGTTCAATGTGATGGCTGGAGTGCGCTATACAGACAGGAACACCTTTAGCATTGGTGACAACCGTTTCAGGATTAACTTCTTGGATGTGCGTCAGGAGATTTATCTATCTAATTTCAAATGGTCAACGTTTTTTCTTAAGACCGGATTCAGAAACGACTACTACAATGTCAGTTCTCTGATGGCCGAACAAGCTTTCGGTGACTATGACGTCAACCAACTCTCCAACGACTACGTGACTTTCTTCTTTGACGCTCGCAAGGATTCCTTTGACAACGGCTACATTCCGACAAAAGGAAAGTCCGTTGGATTTACCTACGAATGGGTGTTTGGCGGTGGACCTAACAAATTCAACAATTTCCATTCTTTCCAGTTTGACGTCAAGAAGGTTTTCGGTGGGGATTCATTTGCATTCATTCCTTCTTTGGATCTGAGGTATCTCCTTGGAGAGGAAGTCCCGGTTCCATTCACCAACACGATTGGTGGAAGCATGGCCGGGCGCTACTTGGACCAGCAGATTCCGTTTATAGGCATCAATAATGCTGCTGCCATGCAGAAAATTCTGACAGTTGCGAGGGCTGATTGTAGGGTTAAGTTGATGAAGAACAATTACTTGTCTATGATTGCAAACTATGTTGCATCGTGTGATGAGTTATCCTCTGTCAAAAAATGGAAGACAGAAGTCAGGGACTATTTCGGATGTGGACTTCAGTACACCTACAATTCGATTATTGGTCCTGTGAGCGCGAATATTCATTGGTCTGACTATACCCACAATGTTGGTTTTTACTTTAGTATAGGCTATGATTTCTAGCGGTATGGATGAATATGTAAAAGTGCTTGACAAGTTGCAGGCTCAGTGCGTAAAGAGGGAGTATTGCCGCTCTGACATATTCAGAAAAGCTCTTTTGGCCTTTGAGGGCGACAAGGAGTCGGCTGAAAGAGTGGTCTCGGCCCTTGTGGAAGATCGGTTTGTCGATGATGCTCGCTATGCTGCGGCTTTTTCGAGGGAAAAGTCTCGCCTTTCGGGATGGGGACCAGCGAAGATCTCTTTCGCCTTGAGTGGCAAGGGAATATCCAAGGATGTCATCTCCACAGCGTTAAAAGAAATAGATTCAGATGAAGCTGACCGTAAGATGCTGTCTGTCCTAGAGACTAAGTACCGTGTTTTGCAGGGCGATCCTCAAGAGAAGTTCAAGCTTATCAAATTCGGTCTCACAAGAGGGTACGATTATGACAAGATCGCACCTGCCGTGGATGAGATTTTAAAGAAGAATAGTTAAATTTGCATGATGTGAGCCAATAGAATGGTCTTTATGACGTGCCTTGGCGAGAAAGTCGAACTTAATTCAAAGAATATGAATGCAATAGTAAAAACCGAATTCAATCTGCCGGGACAGGTTGGAAAGTATGTCGGTAAGGTCCGTGATGTGTACGACATTGACGGGCAGTATCTCGTGATGGTGGTAACAGACAGAATCTCTGCTTTTGATGTGGTTTTGCCGGAAGGAATCCCTTACAAAGGTCAGGTCCTGAATCGCATTGCAGCCAAGTTCTTGGATGCAACTTCGGACATCCTTCCAAACTGGAAAGTAGCCGTTCCGGATCCTGCTGTCACCATTGGACACAAGTGTGAGCCTTTCAAGGTGGAGATGGTCATCCGTGGCTATCTTGCTGGTCATGCATGGAGAGAGTATAAGGCTGGGAAAAGGACAATTTGCGGTGTTGCCATGCCGGACGGCATGGTAGAGAACCAAAAATTCCCTGAGCCGCTTGTGACTCCGACCTCAAAGGCTGCCGAGGGTCACGATGAGGACATCTCCAAGGAAGAGATTATCGCTCAGGGACTTGTGGGCCGTGAGGATTACGAAAAGTTGGAAGCTTACACAAGATCTCTTTATCAGAGAGGTTGCGAGATTGCTGCTAAGCATGGTTTGATCTTGGTGGACACTAAGTACGAGTTCGGAAAGAAAGACGGACAGATCTACCTCATGGACGAGATTCACACTCCGGATTCTTCGCGTTACTTCTATTCCGAGGGTTACGAAGAAAGGCTTGCCAATGGCGAGCATCAGAGGCAGCTTTCCAAGGAGTTTGTCCGTGAGTGGCTGATGGCCAACGGATTCCAGGGACAGGAGGGGCAGAAAGTCCCTGAGATGACTCCTGAGGTTGTGGCTGGGATCTCTGACCGCTACATCGAACTCTACGAGCACATCACCGGAGATAAGTTTGAGAAAACTGAATATTCCGCTGACAGCATCGAGTCCAACGTCAAGGCTTGCCTTGAGGGTCTGAAATAAGAATACCGCTTAGTCACTTCGACAAGCCCAGTGACCGATCTGTTGTGGACTCTGAGCTTGTTGAAGGGTCTTGAAACAATGGACGGCCTGAAACGAATATACGCCCGCAACTGCGAGGTTCGAAGGATTGACAGGACGGTCGCTGAACCGTTCCTTCAATCCTTTCACCGTTTGGGCTACACCCGTTGCCGTCATCTCTACGGCTTGTTCGTGAACCGAGGCGGGGATATTCCTTTGGGAACCATGGTAGCTGTCGCTGGTTTTTCGGCTCCGAGAATATGGCGGAAAGGAGAACGTGAAGTTCGCTCCTGCGAGTGGATTCGTTACGCCTCATTGGAAGGCGTGGGAGTGGACGGAGGAATGGGCAAACTTCTGAAAGCCTTCATAGATGATGTGAGGCCAGACGATGTGATGAGCTATGCTGATGCCTCATGGTCCGTTGGCGGAGTCTATCGTAAACTGGGTTTCACGGAAGAGGAACCGAAGGTGTTCCCTGACGGAAGCAAAAGCTTGAAGTTTAGGCTGAAAATTACTGAATATGAGTAGGAAAAAGAACCGTACCTTGTGGGGAAGACTATGGCGGCTGATGCTTATCAAGCTGCCGTTGGCTTTCTTTGCGGTCACTTTCCTGTGGGTATTGATTCTTAGATGGTGCCCTGTCTATGTCACTCCGCTCATGATTCAAAGATCGATTCAACACTGGAGCGACAGGACTTTTCAAACACGCAAGACGTGGGTCCCTTACGAAAAGATCTCCCCAGAGATGGCCAAGGCAGTCATTGCCAGCGAGGACAACCTTTTTGACAAACACAACGGCTTCGACTGGAAGGCGATCCGTCAGGCGCAAAAGGAATATGAGAGCGGCAAGCGTCGCAGAGGTGGCAGCACCATCTCCCAGCAGACGGCCAAGAATGTCTTTCTGCTTCCTCATAAGTCCATGGTACGTAAGGGTTTCGAGGCATATTTCACTGTCTTGATTGAACTGATGTGGGACAAGGAGCGGATCATGGAAGTCTATCTGAATGTCGCTGAGATGGGTAAAGGAATATATGGCGTGGAGGCAGCTGCCGAGACTCATTTTGGCACTTCGGCAGCTAAGTTGACCCGTCGTCAGGCCTGCCTCATAGCCGCATGCCTCCCTAACCCTGTGAAACGCAATGCTGGCAAGCCTTCTTCTTACATAAGTAAGCGAGCGGGCGACATCGCTGCCCTAGAGCCCAAAATCGGCTATCCTGACTGGGTCTATCACAAATGAATAACTTGGTTTCGGTGCGGATGGATTTCCCACCGTTTTTGTTATATTTGTAAACTTTGCAGAATCTGTCACAGAGCCTGCCGAAGTGACGAGCTTGTCGAAGTGACAAGCCCACCGAAGTGACGCAATAAACGATAATTGTAATTAAAAACAGAACTGAAATGAAAATACTAGTTACCGGAGCTGCCGGATTCATCGGCTCAAGGCTGATGGCAAGACTGGCTGAAAGGGGAGACGTAGTTGTCGGACTGGACAACATCAATGACTACTACGATGTACGTCTTAAGTACGGGAGACTGAAGGAGAACGGATTTAACGGTCCGTTCGAGGACGGTAACGTGGTTGCGAGCGTGAAATACCCTAACTGCTGTTTCGTGAAGATGTCCATCTGCGACAAGGCTGCTTTGGATGCCCTTTTCGAAAATGAAAAGTTTGAAAGGGTAGTCAACCTCGCTGCACAAGCCGGAGTGAGATATTCAATCACAAATCCTTACGTTTACCTTGAAAGCAACCTACACGGATTTCTGAATATTCTTGAGGCTTGCCGCAACTTCGGTGTGGAGCATCTGGTCTATGCATCTTCCAGCTCGATTTACGGGCTGAACGAAAAGGTTCCGTTCTCTGAGGACGACAAAGCCGACTGCCCAGTGAGCCTCTACGGTGCGACCAAGAAAGCCAACGAGCTGATGGCCCATTCATATTCAAAACTTTATGGATTTGCCTCCACCGGACTTCGCTTTTTCACAGTCTATGGTCCGTGGGGCCGTCCTGACATGTCCCCGATGCTTTTCGCCTCTGCCATCGCCAAGGGTGAGCCTATCAAGGTCTTCAACGGTGGCGACATGATCCGTGATTTCACCTATGTGGATGACATTGTGGAAGGGACTATCCGTGTGATCGACCACACCCCGAAGGCCGAGGAATGCGCTCACAATGTCCCTGCAAAGGTTTACAACATAGGTTGCTCGCATCCTGTGAAGCTAATGGACTTCATTAGTGAGATCGAACAGGCCTACGGCAAGCCGGCCCAGAAAATTTTCCTTCCGATGCAGGCAGGAGATGTCTATCAGACCAACGCTGACACCACCAAACTGGAGACCGAACTCGGCTACAAGCCAAGCACAACCCTCCACGAAGGCATCCAACGTTTCATGGACTGGTACAAGAGTGACCTCAATCCGCTGAAGTAACCTGCATGAAGTCCCTGATGCCGAATGAGGAGAGTCGCTGTAATATTCGAGGAAAACATCTTCGACCGTAAAGGGTCGTTTAATGCCAAATGCGCACGAATTAAGCACTTGGCTAAATTGACTGGATGGCAAATTGATGCTTTTTGCATCCAACTTTACCAAGATCTGTTCGTCAGTTCGCTCCTTGGCCGCAGGTCTCTGGACATTCCGGGAGAGGGTGACATCTCCGAAAAGGCCCTTCACAAGCGAGGCTCCGTGAGCCTTAATGGAGTGAAATTGAACCTCATCTGGAAGAATTACTCGATTTTGGACCACTTCCTATTTTACAAGTTAGGATTGCGTCCAGTCTGTTACCCACGTTTCCTGAAGAATCATGTGAGCCTTCTTAAGGGGTACGATGTCGTCGCTGCCCACTCTTTTGTCGGAGGATTCATCGCAAGGGAGGCGCAGCGAAGGTTCGGGATCCCGTTCTACATCACATGGCACGGCTCCGACATCCACACGACTCCCTTCAAACATCCTCAGATCAAGGTTCTTACCGCAGAACTTATCCGCGACGCGAAGATTAACTGTTTTGTCAGCCGCAATCTCATGGATGCGTCAGACCAGATCGGACAAGGAAACAAAACAGTCCTTTACAACGGCTGCGACGAACGCTTTGTCCGCTACCCGGAAGACAGACGTGCGGAATTGAGGCGAGAGTTCGGGGCGCAAGGGAAAAAGGTCGTGACTTTTGCGGGCAACCTTCTTTCAGTAAAGAATCCTGAAAGCCTTCCTGGAATATTCCATGAGGTTCACAGGCTATTTCATGGTGACGTTGAGTTTTGGGTTGTCGGTGACGGTCGGTTAAGGTCAACGATTGAGGCTCAGATTAATGCTGACAGCACTTTGTCGTGCCGTTTTTTGGGGAATATGCCTCCGGAGAGGATGCCGGAAATATTCAATTGCACTGATGTCCTCGTGCTACCAAGCAAGAATGAGGGACTCCCTTTAGTCATTGTGGAGGCTGTACGGTGTGGTGCGTGCGTTGTTGCTTCCAGGGTTGGAGGTGTCCCAGAGGTGCTGGATCAGAAGTTCACTGTTGAACTGGACGAGAACTTCACTGCTAGAATGGCAGAGAAGATCGTGGACTGCCTTGAAGGTGAGCCTCAGTCTTTGGATTTGGACAAATTTGACTGGAGGAGAACCGTGAAGGAAGAGATGCGCATCATTGAAAAGATAGCAGGAAACTCTTGATGAGGATTGTCTATGGCTAAAGTTAGTGTTGTTATACCTGTTTATAAGGTTGAGGATTACATTGAGACATGTGTCAGAAGTCTGTTTGAGCAGACTCTTCACGATGTCGAGTACGTCTTTGTGGACGATTGCTCCCCGGACCGTTCAGTGGAGATTCTAAAAGGTCTGATGGATGAGTATCGTCCTCGTCTGGAGGAGGAAAGGAAGGCCGTCCAGATCCTGAGAATGCCTGTGAACAGTGGTCAGGCCAAGGTTCGCAGGGAGGGGGTGGCGCATTGTACCGGAGACTACATCATCCATTGTGACAGTGATGATTGGGTGGACAAGGACATGTACCGCTCCATGTATGAGAAAGCTGTGGATTCAGGAGCGGATGCCGTTGTGTGTGACTTCAAGGTGACGTTCACTAATCCGGACACCTATCGCCTGTTCACATGCCATGCCGACAGCCCTGTGAAACTGATAGAGAACAGTTTGTTCCTAAAAGACTCATGGTCTCTCTGTAACAAGATGTTCCGGAGGAAATGCTATTCATCTCTGCGTTTTCCGTCCGAAGCTATGGGGGAGGACATGGTGATTACTGTGCAGCTTCTTCTCGCATGCCGATCCTTCTCGTACATCCATGAGCCTTACTATAGTTATCGCTCCAATCCGACCTCTACCACCAACATGCCCACAAAGGAAAGTTGTCTCAGGCGTTTCCGGCAGTTGAAGGCCAATTCCGACTTGCTGTTCGAGATCCTCTCTGAGAAAGATACCATAGCAGACTTGTCCGCTGGGATGGTTTTCTTCAAAAACCACATCCGCTCCAAGCTTCTCCCGTTGGTGTGGGACGATGAGTACTACAAACTTTGGAGACAGACATACCCGAATCTTGACAAACAGGTACTTCTTTCAAGGCACATCGGTTTGGATGTGAAACTGAAAGTGCTCTTGACATTGCTGCACCTTTATCCGAGGAAGAAGGGCTGGATCGTATGATAGTTCAAATAGTTACACAATGAAGTACAAAGGAAGAAAATTAGGAATATTCACAATCTGCTGCCTTGCCCTATATTACGGTGTGGCCTATTGGCTACCAGCCAGCAATTCGATTTTTCTGGGTAAGGTGTCAAAGGCTTTCAGGGCTTTTCTGTGCAGGCACATATTCCAGCATTGTGGGAAGAATGTGAATGTAGAGCGTAAGGCGAATTTCGGCTGTGGACTTGGTATCGAGCTTGGTGATGGGTCTGGTTTGGGCGTTGGTTGTGTCATTCCCTGCGACACTAGGATAGGGAAGTTCGTCATGATGGGGCCTAACTGTCGCATTCTGAATCAAAATCATAATTTTGACAGGACTGACATCCCGATGTGCAATCAAGGTCTCGGCCCGAAACTCCACTGTGTAATCGAAGACGATGTCTGGATTGGAAGAGAAGTCTTGATCACTCCCGGACGTCTCATCCGGAAAGGCTCCATCGTTGGTTGCGGATGCGTCTTGAGCAAGGATTTCCCGGAATATTCAATCATCGGTGGCAACCCTCCAAGGCTAATTCGCTCTAGAAAGGCAGAGTAGTTCAATCTTGGTGCGTAGAACTTTGTGGCTAGCCGACGTTTGTCCCATTCGATTTGTGTCTTCCAAGAACTTTTGGCCTGCTCTTTTTGAGATGGTAGAATCTGTCATAAAGGTCATATAGATAATATCCAATAGCAGGTGGTAAAAGATAGTGGCTTTGTAAGATTGCCTGTCTTAGTCCATTAGATAATGTAAAGAGATATCTGGATGGAACATCTATTAGTCCTCTGACCAAAAGATAGCAATCTTTGCAATAAGATGGTTTGTCCTCTTTGGTGATTGAAAAGAATTGGTACACAAATCTATTGACGAGCTGTAAGGAATCATAATCCTTGCTAAGACCGTTATTCTTCAGAAAATTTATAAAGGATGGCAATATTCTAACGTATGCTAGCATTTTTCGATCATAGTCATTGGCAGTAGTAATGCTCCCCTGACGAACTTTGTAGATGTACGTAGGCTTGTTAACTACTTGAATGCTATGTAGTAGGCATGCTATTTCACCGGACCATAATTCATCTTCATGGATAATGCCTTCTTCGAAGAATAGATTGTGGCTTTTAAGAAACTCCAGATTATACAACTTCGCGACAGCTATCTGAGGCCATTTATATTCATAATAAGCTTTGGCTAAGGTCTTATGGCCTTCATATAATCCGTCATTGAGTTTTAGATGCTTGAATATTTTAGTAGAGCCCCTTACTTCATATTCACCTATCACCATGTCAACGCGATGCTTTGCAGCCGGCATTGCCAATGATGAGATGCAGTCTGGCGTCAACTCATCATCAGAGTCCAGAAAATAGCAATATTCACCAGTTGACTCATTTATTCCGGTATTCCGAGCCCCTGAGAGTCCCTTGTTGTATTTGTGGTGGATGATACGAAATTCAATGCTGCCACTATAGCCGGCAACCAGTTTAGTAGCGATGTCGATACTCTTGTCAGGACTGCAATCATCTATCAGCAGGCACTCCAATTTCCCTTGATAATCTTGCGCCATAACACTTCTCACGCAGGCTTCAATGTATGGCTCAACACCATATACGGGAATAATTAATGATACTCTAGGGGCTTCCATATTCATTCGTCTATTAGGTGAACTGTCTTGCAATCTGATAACCATGCCTTGTAACACCCACTGACCTTTCCGTAGCTATTGTCAACGATGTAAATCTCTTTATTCAAGAGGAAAGACAGGATCATGACATGCAGTCTTGTTGTATATACTATGCGGTAGGCACTGATGAATCCCACTGCATCTTTGATGGTGACATTCTTTTTGAAGTGTTTATAGATGGCAGCAATGACGCAATCCAACTTGTGATTGACATTCATCCTTGTGAGATCATGGATGATTCTACTCAACACCCTGTCTGGAAACGAAAATTTTCCCTCCATAATAGGCCAGTCACGATAATCTACATTGCCACCTTTGACGTCAGGGATAATAGCCGGCTGTTCCTTGTCATTTCTTTTAAGGAATAATATTCTTTCCTTCTCAGGAATGGAGTATCGTAAGAGTTTTGCGACGTCGCAGTAAAATGCAAGGTCCGGGCAGAGAAGAATCTGGTTTTGGAAATAATCCCGCGCGAACTGAAAGGACGAAGAGTCACGCGTACAAATCGTGAGGTGCTTTAGTACGCTTAGCCTTGATGCATCCTCTGTGGCAATCCGCGTGTCGTTGTAATGTATTGACTGTGGCAGGATAACAATCGGATTATCGGGATAGAGGGTTATCGTGTCCATTACATTATCCCATGCCTTCCTCCAGACATCTCCAAAGAAGCCTCCGCCAATGATCAGAATTACGGTATCTTTCTTTAAAGGGACATGCCTGTAATTATTCCAGCTGCAAGTTCCCACGCATTTGAACTTGCATTTCCTAAATAAATTCAAGCCTCCTTCCCAAATTAAAGTGTCTCCGGGGTTATCATAATAGGGAAGTCCCCAGAACACATAATCGGAAGTAATCAGAGGGAGTATCGCCTCCTCTATTTTTTCTCGCAGCTGAGAAAGGATTTCTTTATTTCCCTTTGGCATGGTTTGAATATTACAGCATCGACTTGAGTCTTCTAACGGCAGAAGAAGGGATGTTTTTGCAGACTTCCAATTTTCGCTTGGCAATTTCACATAGTTGCTCCGTGCGAGAAAGAGGAACATTACTATCAGCCAACTTCTCATCGAAAAATCCTCTCAGTTCTGGATTCAGCCAATGCTCTCCATTCTCTTTGACGCGGTCGCGAAGATAGCCATATCCCGGTGTTTGTAAGTCTGGAATCAACCCCATACTTAATAGAGCGTGCCCATTATAACAGTGAGCGATAGGACATTTTCCGATTGGCTTGAATGGGAAAGGCTTTCCAGGTTCCTTTAAGACATCGCCAAGTTTCACTTTTCCATAGCAGCCACTGGCTTCACCTGTTGTTAGGTCTATGTAAGCCGACCAACCACCGGCATAACAGAAACTTGTTTGCCGGACACCGAATATCGTTTTCTTGAACTGCCAGAAATGGGAATCGAAGTCAGACCAAACCTTGTCATATTCAGTCATCGCAAGCTTGGTCAGATAGTCGATTCCGGAGGTTCTGTCATCTCTTAATATGGTGAGGTGAGGCAAAGCACCGAAATTGGCCATAGAGAATTGTTTTATCTCATCTATGTACGGAAGCAACTCATCAGATGGAGGCAATTCAATGTTGGCCGATGCTCCGGCAGCCCATATTCTCTTCACATTATCTGCGAATCGATCAAGCCAGCCCTTTCTCTTTAGTTCTAGATAGTGGAAAGAACACTTAAATTCTAGTCTGGACAACAATTCCTTATCCCAAGCAAGAAATTTGTTCAGGACTTCGGTCACGGTAAGATTGGTTACTACTTCCGCATAATGTCCACGCCTGACCAATTCGTGGACGTATTTATCAATGTCTTTTGTCAGAAGAGTTTCCCCGTCAGCGCAGAAATTCATAAAACATGCGCCATGCATGCGGTCTATACTCAAGGCCTCACCTACTTGTTCAGGGGTATAGCGCATTTGTGGCTGAATCCCCTGATAAGAAATGGGGCGTTGTGCCAAATAGCAATAACTACAACGGAAGTTGCAGATTGACATTGGTATTTTAAACAATATGATTTTTTTCATATTCTCTTCTTCTTATGAATAATTGAATATATCGCACCCCGTTCAAAAGAGTTCAGCACAATTATAAATTCAGCCGCCAATGTTAACAAGACTATGATTGCGCATTTGGCTATCAGCCATAGCCAACCTTGGCCCGTCATCAAATTTAATATTAAATATGCAATTATGGCATTAATCAGAGCGCAAGCTAGCGAGATACCTACGTCTTTGTAGAATGTGTACCATTTTAAGCTGAGTATTTTTGCAGCATAAGGCAACATTAGAACCAACTGACGGAATATTGATATCAAGGAACTGATCCCTACAATGGCATAAACGGCCATGTTAGGAAACCTCTTTATTACAAAGAAGACTGCAACTACATTGAGCAGACCTGATGCTACGAATGTGATAGAGTTGAAACTCAGTTTGTTGGCTGCTGTATATACGTTATAAAGTACTTGAGTACCGGACGCAGGAATGAAAGCCATGCATCCCAGAAACGATGTTATTGACAGAATACGCGGATCAAGCGTAGGTTGCCATAGGCTATAAAACTCATATCCAACACAACAGAACGTGACTATCGGCAAAGAGACAATGATGCTTGAAAGTTTCATGCTGATTTTCAGCTCTTTTATCAATGCAGTTGCGTCGGCCTTCGCCCAATCCTGAGTGATGGCCGGTGAGAAACTGGCATTGATGGAGGAGGCGAGTTGGATGATTGCGGAGGGAATTGTTTTGGAGACAGCGATGATCCCCATCGTGAATGGATTTAGGAATATATTGGACAGCAACAGATCAAGCCCCGTGTTCAGAAGGTGGCCGCATTGGTTGATGGTGTTCCATATTCCTGAGAGGAACATTTCTTTTATAGCCTTTATGCTACAGTAGCTGAGTTCGAAAGAAATGTCAGGAAGCAGTTTTCTCTTGGCTTTGACTAAAATAGGTAGAATCGCAGCACTCAATGACACTGCCACTAAGGAGATGTAGAACATTCTTGGAGGTAGCAGGCTGAACACGATGAGTAGCAATAGCGCATTGCAAACTGTTCTAAGGCAATTGATTAGGTTGTTGTAAAACAGCTTGTTCCTTACATAGAACCCTATGGAGTATAGGGAGGAGATCATGCTAATGATGTAGTTGGCAAACACACAGGCGAAAAGCATTTTTATGTCATTTACGTCTGCTGTGTCGATGTTTATGATGTTGTCGAGGTCAATCACTACATAGGCGGAAAGGGGAATGCAGATAAGGCTTATGATGACATTAACAATATACACTGATGAGTAGTATGCCTTGGCTTTATTACACTCGCCTCTATGGTAGGCGACTGTCACGAATCGGGATGCCATAGAGTTGAATGCCAAGGTGACGAGCGATGCATACATCACGAAGTTGGACGCCAACTGTGAGAAGCCGTTGGCCTCTGCTCCAAGTGTCTTGACAATAAAGGGCGATAGAACAAAACTTGTGACAAACTGCACTCCGACAGTGATGAGTGCAGTCACAAGATTAAGCAATGTGTCCCTTTTAGATGCCAACCCTAAATGATTTTGGTTCGTTCTTTCCTCCTATTTGCTTGACATAGCAATGATATTGCTATATCGCATATTTCGGTAAAGTTAACCTTTCTCTAAGACATATCCAAGATGTAGCCTATGTACCTCTCTCAGACTGGTGTCAGATATCGGCCAACTGTCGCATCGGATATCGGCCAACTGTCGCATCGGATATCGGCCAACTGTCGCATCGAATATCGGCCAACTGTCGCATCGAATTTAATCTAATATCCTTGTTTTAAATATAATAAATCATTATTTTTACCCTAAATTTATCGTAGTATGAAAGAGTATATAAATAGGGTGGCTGATCGCCTGCTTGCTGATAAGCTGGAAGCCTTCGGAGCCGTTCTTATCGAGGGGCCGAAGTATTGCGGAAAGACAACCTTGGCATCGCGACAAGCCGGTAGTATTTTGTCAATGGCGGATACTGACACTCTTAGCCAGAATCTCGCTTTGGCACGAACAAACATATCGAGGCTTCTTGCCGGAGACACGCCTAGGCTTATAGATGAATGGCAGATCGCTCCTCAATTCTGGGATGCGGTAAGGAACGAGGTTGACAAGCGTAATGAGGACGGACAATTTATGCTCACAGGTTCGGCTGTCCCGCCAAAGCCGAAGAAGGATGAAAAAGGAAATGTCATTGAGGAGGAAAACATCCATCATACCGGGACTGGACGTATTTCTCGTTTGAAATTACGCACTATGTCCCTTTGGGAGTCTGAGGATTCTACTGGAGATGTCAGTTTGGAAAGATTGTTCACAAATCCGGATATAATTGATGGTACAAGTAACATTGACTTGGATAGGTTGGCGTATTTGACATGCCGTGGCGGGTGGCCAAAGGCTGTTCTGAAAAAAAGCGAGAAAGCAGCGTTGGCTCAGGCATTTGACTACTATGATTCAGTTGTAAGCAATGATATTAAAAGGGTTGATGACACTGACCGGGATGAAGAATTGACAAAGCGGATTATGCGCTCGTACGCCAGAAATCAAGGTACTCAAGCTACTGTCGGAACTATCCTTGCGGACATCAAGAATAATGGTGACGAAAGGATGTCTGACAGCACTGTTTATAGTTATATAAAGGCATTAAAAGAAATATTTGTTATTGAGGATTCAATCGCTTGGAATCCAAACTTGAGAAGCAAGACTGCCATAAGGACTTCAGATACCCGGTATTTCATTGATTCATCGATAGCGACAGCGGCATTAGGTATTGGACCTAAGGATTTGATAAATGACATGGAGACATTCGGGTTTATTTTCGAGACATTGGCAGTTAGGGATCTGCGAATATATTCGGATGCGCTTGATGGCAAGGTTTATCATTACCGGGACAAAAACAACCTCGAATGTGATGCGGTGGTTCACTTGAGAAATGGCTCTTACGGACTGGTAGAAGTGAAGATAGGTGGTTCTGAGTTGATCAGAGAGGGGGCGGAAAGCCTTAAGGCTTTATCTTCGAAAATTGACTCTACAAAGATGAAGACACCCTCATTTCTGATGGTGTTGACAGGCATCGGTGACTTTGCCTATAAGCGTCCGGAGGACGGAGTCCTTGTTGTTCCGATAGGTTGCCTAAGGCCATAGAGAATAGTGAATTTATTTTGCTGAGTTTCTAAACAAAAAACGGTCGGAGAAAATCTCCGACCGTTTCGTATTATGAGATGTTGTTTTGATTTAGAAGAGATAGGCGACACCGACCGTGAACTGGCTTCTGTGGCGTGTGGCGTCACCGTCACCGGTGTAGCGGTTGACTAGGCCATAGTCGTAGCCGATCTTGAAGCGGACGATGTCGTAGAAGTCAACGGCCACTCCACCGCCGAGCATGATGTCGAAACGACCGTAGTTGTAGTCATCATCGTAGTTGTCGATTGTGGCGTCTTTTGAGAAGCCAGCAACGGAACCTTTCACTTTTGTCTTCGAGGCTAGTCCGTAGGCGAGTGTAGGTCCGGCATAGACGAGTCCCACGATGTCATTGGTCAGCGGAAGTCCAGCGTTGAACATCACAGGGATTGACAGATAGTGCTCTGTGGCATCCACCTTAGTGTCAACAAGTCCGAAATAGCTGTCAGCGTCACTCTTTGTCACCAAAGTGTAGTAGAGTCCTGGTGCTACGTTCAGTGCGCCTGTGAGATTGATGTTGTAAGAACCACCAACGTAGAATCCGCTGAGGTTTGTTGTGTTGGTAGTGCTGCTGACCTTTGCCTTGTCAGAAGAGTTGACATAACCGATGCCGATTGATGGCTGTGCGAGAGCGGCTGTTCCGATGAGCATCATGGATGCCGCTAAGATTGTTGAAAATACTTTTTTCATAATTGATGAATTGTTTTTTAAATTGTTTTCTTCAAACAACGGCAAATATATTAAATTTTAATCCAATCCGCCAATATGTTTGTGAAAAGCAACGATTTTGTTAAATTTTTCGTCCAAATGACAATTTTGAGGTGTCATGTCGCTTCGACAGGCTCAGTGACCGCGGAAGGCCATGACGCAAGCTTGTGTCTTTCAATGGTCGCTTCGACAGGCTCAGTGACCGCGCTGGGCGGCAAATGCTGCCAAAATCTTCTTCACCGGTCACTGAGCCTGTCGAAGTGACCGCATGGTAGGGATCTCTACCTAAGCCGAAGATAATGCCTCCGAAGCTCTTCCGGGAACTTCTCGATGGAGTAGCGCAGCATAGTGCGTGGCATCGAGGTGGCATATTCATCAAGAAAGGCTTCCAACCTTGGTTGATCGCGCTTTCCAGCCTCGCGAAGCATCCACCCGATAGCCTTGTGCATTAAGTCGTGCGGATGACTCATCAGCTTGACAGCCAGTGCGTAAGTGTCGTCATATTCCCGATTGCGGATGAAAGTGAACGTCGAGACCACCGCTATTCTCTTCTCCCAAAGAGACTCGCTGTCCGCCAATGAATATATTCGCTCACGCTCCTGCGGCCTGTCTAGCAGATACCCTCCGACAATTGCCGGGGCAGTCAGGTCCACCAAATCCCAGTTGTTGATCCTCTCAGTGTGAGCAAGATAGAACTCGAACACATCCTTCGGAACCGACTTCCGGCATTGGCCTACTAGAATCAAAAGCCCGCATAGCCTCACTTCATGCCACTGGGATTCCAACAGTCCTTCGACCTCCTCTAGTGACGCGAACATATTCTTTCTTGCCACCGCCCTTGTGTCAGGTACCACCACGCCCAAGAACTGGTCGCCTTCGCCATATTCCCCGGCCCCGCATTTGAAGAACCTCGGCAGAACCACCCTCTTTTCTTCGGAATGCAACGCATCCAACTCTGCTGTCACTCTTGTGACAAATGATTCAACTGTTTGACAATGAGTATCTTCACAGATAGTATCCTGCGTCATCTGCACTTCATTTTTCCGATAAAATTTATTCTGAACCATCCCAATGATTATTGTATGTTGGAAAGCCAATTTGAAAGTAAATCGGTAAACCAATCCTTGACAAAGATAATGAAAGCAGCATGAAATAGCAACGGCTCCGGAACGATGCCTCAACGTTCTGGAGCCGTGCGCCTAAGAGAATTTGCGTGA
This sequence comes from Bacteroidales bacterium UBA755, assembly GCA_002297815.1. Taxonomy (GTDB): domain Bacteria; phylum Bacteroidota; class Bacteroidia; order Bacteroidales; family UBA932; genus Cryptobacteroides. The sequence goes on from DBKH01000056.1 coordinate 45,882, forward strand.
TTTTTAACTGATTGTAAATCAGTAGATTATTTGTTTGTCTTGCGTTGCTATAAACTAAAGACAATGCTTTATTTAATTGAATATCAGGCGTTTATCAATCACGGTGGCATTGCTAGTCTTCATCGTCATCGACAAGATTCGCAAGGTGCCACTCGGAGTACTTTGTGGGAATATTCTTTGGCCGAAGTACCAGATAGTCATCGCCCTGCCAGACCACTGAATATTCCTTTCCCGCCTCGCCAAGTAGCTCATCCGACACACTAGCCAGCACAATCTGCCCATTGGTTGAATTGTCCTGCCCTTGGGCCAACAGGGTGATGACGTTGCAGTCCGTCATTTGGGACAGATAGTACGCTGACTTTTCCACCGCTGACCAGCTGCCGTTTACATGAAACAGATGGACCAAGTCTTCATTGTCCCTCTCCATGCGAAGGATTCCGTCCATCTTATCGTTCAAGAATTGAGTGACTGAGATCATAGCGTTTATTTTTTGAAGGTTACTTAGTGAAAGCAACTACGTTGTGTTTGCGAATGAAGTCCTGTTTGGCAAAGTGAGATCACCTCTATTTTTCCAACTGGAAGATCTTTTCCATAAGATGCCATTTCTGTGTCGAGGTCATGGACGGGTCGCAGCCTTGGAAGCGGGCGACGTAGGCCTCCCACTCGGCTTGGCGGGGGAGAGTAGCGAGGCGGGCGTTGTCCTTAACGAAATCGAAGTCATCCGTGGTGTCCATGATCATGAAGACCTTGCGCTCTAGGCGGTAGATCTGCATGTCGATGATGCCGACGGAGCGGATTCCTTCCTGGATTTCAGGCCAAACGTGACGGTGGGCCTCAATGTAGTTCTCTATCATCTGGTTGTCTCCGACCAGCTCAAGGGTTTGACAGTAGCGTTTCATCTTATTACAGGGATTTAAGGTTGCCGTGCGCGGGGCACTTACATCTGCGCACGGAGTGTGTTGGGGCTTGGTTCGGTGCGCAGGATCAGCTTTATTGCTCACGACAGATGGTTGAAAGTCAGTGCCGTGCGTGATAATGGCTTTCTCACGCGCGAAGTATAGCAGGTTACATCCCGCCACGACGGACGGTGATCTCGATGGCTCCTTTCGGGAAGGTGTGGCGCGAGGTGCAGACGAGGGCGAGGTAGCCACCGCCACCAGCCCCAGGCATCTTCCACGCGAGGACACCCGGCATCCGGGAATATTCATCAATGTAAGCTTGTACGGTCGGCAGGAACCCCTCTTCGGAGGAGTTGGCGGAAGTCAGGTCGCCCTGTGCTATCCCTTTTTGAATATGCAAGGACGGGTTCTCGGTTGTTGCTCCGTCCGTTGAAGTCGGGTTGACCATCCCCGGAAACATCGCGACTTGTGCCTCGAACGAGGCCTTGTAGGCGGCTGCGAAACGATCTAGATCCATGCCCAGAATTGCGTTCCAGCAGTCATCCGCAGCCTTTGCCAGAGCCTTGACTTTCGAGAGTGTGATGTCCTTCCCTTCGACCACAGAGCAGCCGGGGCGACGTGGGAACATCGGAATCAGGCAGAGATGCTCCTCAAGCCACGAGAGGACCTTCTCGTCAGAACACGTCTCGATTTTGACAGGCCAGAATCGCTGGTCGTAATAGTGACGCGCAAGCCCCGGCACACATATTCCTATGGCATCTTGAGCCCCTGAAATTACTCCGTCCGAGCGTTCCGGGTCGTTCTCGAAGCAGAAAACCAACTTCGCCAGCATCTCCGGATCCATGTTCGGAAGCTGGTACGGCCAGATCTTCCGGATGGCGTTGCGGGTCGACGTAGAGAGGCCGCAACGCTCCCTCACCTCGAATGTCGGCTCAAGTGACACGGTTATCGCCCAACCGGGCGCAAGGCATGACACGTACGGCTGGTCAATCCACGTTCCCGCGAGGTCAAGGCGTGTCGGAATTGAGGACTCCGACCGCTTGAGATCTGTGCTGGACCGAGCCGCCAGTCCCTCCGATGGTCTCCGCTGGAGGACGACATATTCAATCCCCCTTGACTCGCAGAAGCTGCGTTTGTCCTCATTGGAACCATCCTCATTGACCACGAATATGTCCGGACTCAGTTCCTCGACTGTCGGCACGAAGTCCATTATTCCGTGCCCCCGGTTGATGAACGCATCTTTCACGTAGCGGATCGACTTCACCATAAATAGTCGTTCCTGCTCACTATAGACGGTCTTATGGTGCTTATAGTCAAGAATTGTTGCATCGGAGCCGATGCCGACATAGAGATCCCCGTAAGCCGAAGCCTCCCGGAAAAACTCCACATGGCCGCTATGCAGAAGGTCATAGCAGCCGGAAACAAATACTTTCTTGTGTGGCATGTTAATATTACCTTAGGCGGCACAACCCGAAGAGTTATCGCCCACCATGATTTCTTCTTGGAATATCTACCTTTCCGCCCTCATCGGGTTGTGGAGGAAGTCCTCGTAGGCGAGACGGATGCCGTCCTCCAGCTCAGTCCTGTAGGTCCAGCCGAGTGACGTGGCTTTGGAGACATCCAAAAGCTTGCGCGGTGTGCCGTTCGGTTTGGTCGAATCCCAAAGGATCTCGCCACTGTACCCGACAACCCTGGCGACGAGGGCCGTCAGTTCCTTGATCGTTATCTCCTTACCAGTGCCGGCGTTGACCGTCTCGCTGCCGGAATAGTTGTTCATCAGGAACACGCAGAGATTGGCGAGGTCATCCACATAGAGGAACTCCCTCAACGGCGAGCCGTCACCCCAGCAGGTCACGGACTGAGCACCGGACACCTTCGCCTCATGAAAACGCCTGATTAAGGCCGGAAGCACGTGGGAGTGGGTCGGGTGGTAGTTGTCATTGGGCCCGTAGAGGTTCGTAGGCATCACCGAGATGTAGTCAGTGCCGTACTGGCGGTTCAAGAACTCGCAGTACTTAAGGCCGGAGATCTTGGCGAGGGCGTAGGCTTCGTTCGTCTTCTCCAACGGTCCGGTCAGAAGACAGGACTCCTTCATCGGCTGTGGAGCCATGCGTGGGTAGATGCACGATGAGCCGAGAAACTCCAGCTTGCGGCACCCGTTAGTCCACGCGGAATGGATGACGTTCATCTCCAGAATCATATTCATGTACATGAAGTCGGCCTGAGCCTCCTCGTTGGCCACTATCCCACCAACCTTGGCGGCTGCAAGGAACACATATTCAGGCCTCTCGGCCTCGAAGAAGGCCTCCACGGCCCGTTGGTCGCAAAGGTCGAGTTCCTTGTGCGTTCTCAGTACAAGATTATCATAGCCCTGCCGATGCAGCTCACGGACAATCGCTGACCCCACCATTCCTCGGTGGCCGGCCACATAGATTTTAGCGTTCTTATCCATCATTTCACAATTCCTTTTTCAAGATATTCAACAAGATTCATCTTACGCACATCCTCAGCTGCTCCATCAGCAGCGACTTTGCGCATGTCATGCTCCACCATGATGCGGACGAGTTCCTCGAAGGATGTCTTGGTCGGGTTCCATCCAAGAGTGGCCTTCGCCTTGGTCGGGTCGCCCCAAAGGTTGACCACATCCGTTGGGCGGTAGAAGTCCGGTGACACCTCGACAAGCACTCTGCCAGTCGCCTTGTCTATTCCTTTTTCGTCCGCACCCTCGCCGACGAACTCAAGCTCGATCCCGGCCTCGCGGAACGCCAGCTGGCAGAACTCACGCACGCTGTGCTGGACGCCGGTAGCGATCACATAGTCATCCGGCCTCTCATTCTGAAGGATCAGCCACATGCACTCCACATAGTCCTTGGCGTACCCCCAGTCCCGCAGCGACGAGAGGTTGCCGAGGTAGAGTTTCTCCTGTTTTCCCTGACGGATCCGCGCGGCAGCGAGAGTGATCTTCCTTGTGACGAACGTCTCACCGCGACGTTCGCTCTCATGATTGAAGAGTATGCCGTTACAGCAGAACATGTTGTAGGCATCCCGGTACTCCCTGACAATCCAGTACCCATACTGCTTGGCGACGGCATACGGACTGTATGGGTGGAACGGGGTGTTCTCATTCTGGGGCACCTCCTCCACCTTGCCATAGAGCTCCGAAGTCGACGCCTGGTACATCCTGCACGTCTCTGCGAGTCCGGCCTGGCGGATCGCCTCAAGGATGCGAAGTACACCGGTCGCATCGACATCAGCCGTGAACTCCGGAGAGTCGAACGACACCTGAACATGGCTCTGCGCCGCAAGGTTGTACACCTCGTCCGGACGGACCTTGTTCATAACCTGGATCAGACTCATCGAGTCCCCGAGGTCGGCGTAATGTAGATGGAAATTTGGCTGCCCCTCAAGGTGTGCGATCCTCTCACGGTAGTCCACCGAAGAACGGCGGATCGTCCCGTGCACGTCATATCCCTTTGACAGCAGCAACTCGGCAAGGTACGAGCCATCCTGGCCCGTGATGCCGGTGATTAGGGCGGTTTTCATTGGTGAATATGTGTATTTTGTGACTGTTTTATAACAGAGTGCAAGAAGTATTTTGTGACGTAAAATAAAAAGAGAGTGCTTCCGCACCCTCTTTTATGTGTCTATCTTTTTGCCGCGCCAAATGGCGATTCACGGATTCAAAGCATGAGCATCGCCGCTGGTCTCTCTATCGGAAAGTGCTCTTTCTCATAGTCAATGACAAAGTCTGACAGCATCAAGGAGGATCTGGTCACTTTTTTTGATCCTTGCTTTTTGCCTCAAGATCTTTATTTATCAGTTTTTTTCCATTTATGAACAAGCCTACGATGACAACCATAGTAACACTAAGGAATGACGCAGCGAATGTTGTCATCCCAAGATGTAGTGCAAAGAATATTGCGACCGCTACGCAGACGAAGACAATGATGAATCCAAATAATTGACCACGTTTGCTTTGTTCTACTTGACTACCAATAACCTTTGACTCAAGACACATTCTATGCTCTTGTTGTTTTTCGGCCATTTTAAGAATCCTGTCTGCGGAGCCAGGTTGTATCTGTTCGTAACGTGCCAAGGATTCAGGAGGAGGAATCGGACCTGAAAACATCTCACTGCGAATGACCATCAAAGCCTCTTTTACTTCCTTCTTCCGGTCGTCTGGGACTGCATCCATAATAATCTTATCCGGACTTTCTGACTCTTGATGCTCTTTGTAACCTTCTACGATTTTGTCGTTTTGAATAGTTTCCTCGTTCATAGTCATTAGGGTTTATTAGTTATTACTTTATTATGGAGTATAGATCCTGGCCAATAACACCAAAATCAGATTCAATAGCAGTTCTGTCTGCTTGCTCATCCGATGAGGACTCGTTGAAAGAATAGTATGGTGTGAAAAGTCCGCCAAGGCTACCTATCCCAATTAGGAATGAGCCCTTAGAAAAAAGATAATCTGTCCTATAAAATGACTTTTTCATACACATTTATGTTATTTTCACAAATATACAAAATTCGTACAGAATTTCAATCAGCCTTAAATCAATTCCAAACCTAAAATCTGTCAGAACTTTTTCCCGAAAACAATAGCGCAGAAAGTTTTGAACAAGATCTTGAAATCAACAAGGAATGATCGATGTCCGAGGTAGTACAGGTCGTATTCCAATCTGCTGAGCATCTTCGGCATTGTGTCAGTGTACCCATTGTAAAGAGTTGCGTAGCTTGTGACTCCAGGACGTATCTGATAAAGATAAACGTACCTCTGATCGTATTCCATTATCTTGTTTATGAAAAACTTCCGTTCAGGACGTGGACCAACGAATGCCATGTCTCCACAGAATACGTTCCAGAGTTGAGGTAATTCATCAAGGTGGTGAGCACGTAGAAATTTGCCAACTTTGGTAAGCCTTTGGTCTCCGTTGCCTCCGCTTGCACTAAGTTGCGGGCCAAGTTTTTCGGCATCCAACCTCATTGAACGAAACTTGTAGATATAGAATGGGCGACCAAAACGGCCGATTCTTTCTTGTTTGAAGATTGCTGGTCCGCCATCCTCCATTTTGACGGCAATATAGCATATCAAAAACAGTGGTGAGAAAACAATCAATGCTATTGAAGACACGAACAAGTCTATCAATCTCTTGGCAGAGCGAGAGAATCCAGACATTCCGTCAGGAATGAACCTATCTTTAGGAACATATTTGCTGACAGGGGTTTCTACAGAAATACTCTTTGTTACGGATGATGGATTATTGAGTTTAGCCGCCCATCTGGAATATCCATCCATATCCATCTTATCAGCCATTCTGATGAACAAAACGTCTTTCTCCATTGTTTGTTCAACTGCGGGTAATTCCTCAAGTCTCTTGATAGTGTTGTTGTCAATGAGGACAAATGGCATCTGTCTCTCAATGGAGTAACCATGAAAGCTGTTGCTCCAACAGTTCGATTTGATTAAATAATTTAGGTAATAGGCGGAAATGCCATAAGCAATCCACACGTTTAATTCGCTTTCGTGGTAAACATATAGGCATGCACCATCATTCTGACACTCGTTGAGTGTCATCAACTCATTATTCATATTGCTTGGATTAGTTATTATAGGAGGTTGGAATACAACTATTTAATGCTTCTGTGATATGCTTTCTTTGAGACGATAAGCTCATATACCTTGTAAAAATACCTTAGACTTAATATGAATATATTTGAGTATATTCCATTTTTTCTCAAAGCCTTAAGGTGGTCCTTCATTCCGCTAAGATGACTCTTGATCCCCGAAGTCGAGGCCCCGCCCGTCCTCATTGTGACGAAGTCTTTCTCGATGTAGAGGGTCTTGATGTGGCCGACGTAGATCAGCCGCAGCAGGTTCTCAAAATCAGCCGCTACCTTGAAATTAAGATCAAAACCTCCAAACTTCTCGTAAGCTGAGCGCCTGCAGTAAAACGAAGGATGCGCTGGAATGAAACCTAGGCGCATCAGTGATGGCTTGAACACTTTAGAAGAATAGTATCGGACGCATTTTCCAAGATCATCTGGATTGACAAAATGCACGTCCCCATAGACAGCGTCAACTCCAGTCTTGCCCATCTCTGTAGCGACCGTCTCCAGAACATCGTCCGAGGTGTAGAAATCATCCGAGTTCAGAATCCCCACAACGTCTCCTGTCGCCATCCCAAGCCCCTTGTTCATCGCATCGTATATTCCCGAATCCCTCTCGCTCACCCATCTCATCCTCCCCTTGAACCGAGGCTCATATTCCTTGATGATGTCAACCGTCCCATCCCTCGACGCCCCATCCACAACAAGATATTCAATTTCCGAATATGTCTGCCTAAGCACACTCTCAAACGTGTCCCGTACCGTCCCCGCGCTATTGAACGTCGCGGTGATGATTGTTATCTTCATAATGTGAATCGCTTTCTTAAAAGAATATTATCGTATGGCCGCATATAGTTTTAACCATCTTAGCCAATAGTGACACTCACCACTGCTCCAAGGAGCATGATGAGAGAATTTAGCTCAAGATAGCGGTTTTGAAAATAAGACGGTTAGATAGAGGTTATGATTCCTCGGTCTTTCACAATTTTATATTCAGGTAGAATTACTCCTGTTAAAACAAGTCGGAGTGTGTTCCGGTGTCAACGAAAATCAACTCCAAAATTGTGTCGTCCTGTCGCCATACCATCAGCCAGTCTGGCTCAAGATGGCATTCCCAACAACCTGTATATCGCCCCTTTAACCTATGTGAACCATAGCTTGCGGGCAACGAACCTTTTTCCTGTAATATATTAACGGCAGCGACAAGCAAAGAAACATCCAAGCCCCTTTTGACACATCGCTTTAGAGACTTCTTAAATTGATTGGTATAGACAATACTGTACATCAACCAAGAATTTGTGAGATCATATCCTCTGCGTTTGCGGCATGATGGATGCGTCCGGCATCAATATCTTCGAGTCCTATCTCAACACCACTCTTCTTGGTGGAACTAATAGTCCATCCCATCCTTTTGGCCATTTTGCGAAGGAATGGGAGATCTCCTTTCGGAACATTGATCAGAACGTTAGACACTTCCATAACTCATTCATTTTATGCAAAAATAGCAATATTATAGCGAATCCCCAAACATTGAAGGTTATTACTTTCCTGAAAGAATATTATCGTACAGCCGCAGATAATCCTGGTACCGGTCTCTCTTGTCAAATAAGGACACCGCTCTGGCCCTGCATTTTTGCCGGTATGAATCGCCATCCGCCTGACAGATCTGAATGACAGCGTCTTTCAGCTGCCGGACGTTCCCTTGCTCCACAACGGCCCCCGTTTCGGAATCAATCGCCTCCGGACTGCCCCCAGTGTTGTAAGTAACAACCGGAGTCCCGCAGGCCAGCGCCTCCAGGTTCGTGGTGGGAAACGTGTCCTCGTAGGTCGGATTCACGAACACGTCCGCTGCTGAATATATTTCCGCCATTTCATGAATATCATTGGTCCGGCATATCCCTTTAATCCCTTGTGGGAGCTCATCTATCTGCTTCTTTGTCAGTCCGATCATCATGATTTCGAACTCGTCTTCTGACAATAGATTCCTGAGTTTGATGAAGTCGTGAAAACCTTTCCGCTTTGTCCAAACGCTTGCCACACCGAGTATCAGATGTCTGGTTGGCTGGCATCCCATTCTTAGACGTGTTTCAGCTTGGCTAGTATTGAGGTTAAAGATGTCAGTGTCAATCCCGTTGCGGATTACAATTCTATCTTTCTGACCAAAGAAAGATGATGAAAGCAGGTTGCCCAACCATTCCGAGACAGGCACAAGGGTAAGCCTTTGAAGGCTTGTAAAATATTCCTTTTTCAGCCAGTAATTGCGCTCGCTCCCGTCAAAACCGAACGATTTCGGATATTCCTTAAGTTGCGGGCAGCCATGGCATCCGCTTTTCCATTTCTCGCATCCTACCAACTCGAAATGAGAGCAGTGTCCAGTGAATGTCCAGCAGTCGTGTAATGTCCAGACGGTAGGCAAATTCTTGTCCTTGAGGTAATTGAATAGGGTGGGGTAGTGAAGGTAGTATCCATGGATGTTGTGCAGGTGCACAATGTCCGGCTTGATTCTGTCAATCTCCTTTATAAGCCGCTCCGTGTCAGCCTTGGCATTCAACCCCTCGTTGTCAAACAGCCTGGCTTTGAGAGCATTGATGTACATTGACTCTTTACCTCCAATCTTGATTAGGTTTGATTCGCTAGACGGTTCACCTCTTCCATAAGCGATGAAACTCTCCCATCCCTCGCTTATCGCCAACCTCCCGATCTCCTCCGCAATCCTCCCGTGCGACCCCCAGTTGGCGGTGACGTTGATTTGTAAAAGTGATGGCATAATATGCTGTGAAACAGGTGGTTCTGCTTTACTATAGGAATCCTCGAACGGAGTCGTAGAAACCATCCTCCGTTATATTCCTTGATTTTTCTGGCGCGGATTAGATAGAACTTGCCAAGGTTCTGTGGCAGCGTCTTACTCCCTTATGATAAGATGCTATAGTCCTTTAATATCTATTCTTAATGAATCTGCTTGCTTAAGATAATCTACGGCATTCACAGTGGTAATTCCCAATTGCCCGCAGATTGAAGGGATCTTTTTGAATAGTTTTCCATCGTTCTGGTTAGGATTCTCTTCTGTAAGGACACGAATCGGATCAATGTCTGTACTATTGTTCATTGCATAGACAATGATAGCGCAGTCTGTACCATAAAGAAATGCCTCGCGTTCATTCAGATATCCGACTTCGTCATCTGAAAACTTCATCTTCTTCATTATCCGATCAACAAAATTGTTGTCAACCATATTGTAGAACGCTCTTTTGGGTGCCAATTCCTCCGTGGAAACGGCAATCCTTTTCCCTTGCAAACATGAAAACGATGAATATGCCAGACCTTGAGACACGAACTTTGATTCTGCCAAGACTTTGTCCAAAATGATCAAGGATCCATTCTGAATCTCTGACAGCAAATAGGAATTCAAACTATCAACCGTATCAAAAGGATGATAGTACCTTGCCATGGCTACCAACGAGGAAGTGTCCGCGACCGTTTTCATACTCCTCTGAATGCGTTTATGCTCTCAGGCTTTATTTTCAAAGCCTTACAGTATTCCTGCTCACCTATGACACCGGACGAAAGAGCGACCGTGTAGATGTCTTTCACGATCTCTGCTCTGATAGGTTGAGGATTTCTTCCCTGGGACACCGAGCCACTTTCCCTTTCCAGTTCTCTTTTGCGTGCTATCCTAACTTCTTTCTCGCGCCACTGATTTTCAAGCTCCTCTTTAATGTCGACATACGATTCGTATGACAACTTCTTTTGAACTAAGAGATTAGTGAATATGGCAAGTCTGCTCACATTGGTTTCCTGTGATATTTCCTTGACAAGGTCATGTCCATAGTCATTAGAAGCATCGAATGTTCTGACAGCGTCCAACTTTCCGGCCTGTTCCTTTCCAATGAGCAAGTGATAGGAAAACATATTGCACCATCTTTCCACATCAGAGATCTTCAAATTGGTCAATGCCGTGACATCAACTTCTTCAATCTCCTCCTTATTCAGCAGGTAATGCCCCAACTCATGAGCCAGAGTGAATATTTCCCTGCTGAATGATTCTTGCCTCCTCTTCAGAACAATGGCGTTAGGGCTCAGATAGAACCCGTCCACATTCGCTTTGTATTTCTTTTGCTTGATGTCAACGAACTCGAAGACCATGACATTCATTTCTCCAAGCTTGTTGATGAAATTGCGAAGAAACGTCCGCTTCTCTGCGGTGAAGACAGGCAAAACTAGGTCTCTGATTGAATATGCGACTTCACATGGATTGTCCTTCAAGGTGCATGAAGGAAGTGTCCTACGAAGCCTCACATCAGAGAGCTTTGAAATTGTGTTCAGGCGAGTCTTCAAATCCTCGAACTCCCGGACTCTCAGCCTTGCACCGAAACTCAAATTAGCCTCAAAAGATTCCTTGCGAAAGAACACGCTGACCTCCTTGTTCATTTTGGGAGTCTCAGGATCTACATAATAAATCAACCCTTTATGAAAGACTGAATCCACACGCTTCAACGTGTTCAAGGGAATAGAATCACGATAAACATCCTCCCAAAGCAGAGGCTTTTTCAGCCCCTTTCCAGCGTCACGCAATAATTCCTCCGCTGTCATCTTGAACAACGACAGCAGATACCTGATGCGCTCTTTATTTATCGTAATCAGTTTCATGTCATCATCTTCCTTCGGCAATGAATGATCGTGGCTACTTGGCTACATATCGCAAATATAATTTTTTTTGCCCGTTGTAACAATACTTTCGCCTATTTCTCGCATTCCGTTAATTCGAAAAGTGAGCAGTGTCTAGTGAACTGTAAACTCCCATATCCTTAGAAACCCGCCCGTGCGAACCCCTATTTGCGATGATGTCAGCCCTCGCTACTAATAGAAGAAAACTTCCTATTTTATTTTCCAGTCCAAGGTGGTCACCCCATCATTCACGGAGACGTTCATGCCAACCTCCACGATTTCTTTCCCCTTCATTTTAAAGGCGTCGGTGTAGTGCTTGGCCTCAATCTGCGCCAAGGCTTCCTCAGCGCTCCCGCTGAACTTCAGTTCCATCACGTAGATGGTCTCAGAGGTCTCCAGCGTGATGTCTATTCGGCCTTTGGCCGTGTGTTGCTCCACTTGAATGTCATAGTCTGTCAGCAAGGCGAAGATGATGTAGAGCATCTGCTGGTAATGCCCTTCGAAATGGGTGTTGTCGCAATATGGAACGGTTTCCAGAAAGTCTCTCAAAAGGCGCATAGCTCCATCTGCGTCCCTGTCGTTCAGGCATGCAGAGATGTCTGCAATGACGACTCTTCCAGTGTCTACCTGCGAATTCAGATAGCCGGGTAGCAGACTGTCAAACAGTCCCACCCTAATCTCATTGTTAGGGATGTCGAGAGTGTATACATCAAGTCTTTCGTCATAGTCCTTGATGGTGAGATATCCGCTCTGGTAAAGCAACGGGACCAGCGAGGTCATGCTCTCTGTTGCAACATCGAATGATGCCTTCTTAGCCCTAACCTCGCCCAGTTGCGATGGCTTCACATCAAATTCCCTCATTTTGTGGATGAGGTAGGTCGGGGTTCCGGATCCGAACCAGTAAGAGTTCATCTTTCCATCAGCGAAGCAGTTCAGCAGACTGAAAGGGTTGAACACGTCAGGTGAAGGCCAGCAGAAATGATAGCCATCATAGTGGTTCTTCAGCTCTGCAATGGTTTCCTCACGACTTAACATCAGTTTCCCCGAAAGCTCGTCTATGTCTCCCCTCATTTGCCCAAGTAATTCATCTTCTGTGATTCCGCAGACACCTGCATAAGGTTCGTCCATGCTCACATTCTTGATGTTGTTCAGCTCGCTGAAGATGCTCAGCTGAGAGAACTTGGTGATTCCGGTCAGGAACACGAAGCGGAGCATCGGCTCGCAATCCTTCAGAGGACTGTAAAAGTTGCGCATCGTATTCCTTAGCACATCAAGGCGCTCCCTTTCGTGAGCTACGTCAAGCAAAGGAGCATCATATTCATCAATGAGTATCACAACCTGTTTACCGGACTTTTGGCACACCGTCTTAATCAGGTTTAGAAGCCGCACGTTCGGATCCGGAGAATCGCATTCGACACCGAAACGTTTCTCATTGTCATTCAGGATAAACAATAGATAGCGCTCCAACTGATCCTTTTCCATGTGCTTTCCTCCGGCCAAACTGAAGTGCAACACAGGGTACGTCTCCCACTCCTTCTCCAGCTTCCCGATAGCAAGCCCCTCGAAGAGATCCTTCCTTCCCTCAAAGTAGCTCTGGAAGGTTGACACCAGCAGTGACTTGCCGAAACGGCGAGGACGGCTCAAGAAAAAGTACGTGCCGTCCGTGTGAGTCATGCGGTAAACGTACTCCGTCTTGTCAATGTAGAACTTGTCCTCTTTGCGGATGCGCTCAAAGGTCTGAATTCCTATAGGGTATAATTTCCTTGCCATAACCGTCGCCTTTTGATTATCTGCGTAAAAATAAGACAAATAATCGAATCAGTCAAGTTTCCCGACCACAAGAACTGCCCCGGTTGGCGGTGGCGTTGATTGGGAGTGGCTTAGGGCATGACTTTAACTAAATTAATTTAGACTGGATACGCCCTGCTGCAAGGCCCTGACAGTGGGATCAACTTTTCATTATTGGTTTGAATGGCTTCCACTAACTCCAAGAACTGCTTGGCAGCGTTAGTGGGAGACCAGATGTTCCGCATCGTGAATATGGCATTCCGAGCCATCTGCACTCGTCTCTTCTTGTCATGAATAAGTTCCAGAACCTTATACTCAAGTTCATCAATGTCTTCCGAATGAAAAATCATTCCATTTTCCCCATCCTCAATCAGATATGGTACTGAGCCGATAAGATTGCTAGCGACAACCGCGCATCCGTTGGCCATTGACTCATTCAAGACAGCCCCCCACCCTTCATTCTTGTCGCTTGTAAATAGGAATATCTCATGCTCTCTCATCTGCTTAAGTATTTCACCGTTAGGAAGATTACCACAAAACGAGACGGCATCTTCAACGCTTAATTCGGAGGCCAAGTGCTGAGTCGCATTTAATTCTGCACCAGAGCCATACATGTCAAGATGAAAGGCAATGCCTTTGTCTTTGAGCCTCTTGGCTAGAATCACAGGTAGTTCTGGATGTTTCCAGTGTAGAAATCTTGCACACCACATAAGGTGTGCTACGCTTTCTACACTGGAAACATCCAGCTTTTTTAATGTTTCAAGTTCAAAGTCTTCGACTTGGGTGAAATATCCCCATTTGTAACACCTATCCTTAAAACTATGAAGCTTATAGTGATCGTTGCATACAAACGCCCCTGAACATAGCTTGTAGACATTCTCATGAGCAAATGTCGTGTAGTAATGCCAGAAAAAACGCAACAGTCTTGGTGACGCGACATTCAACCAACCTCGCTTGAGCCAGCGTTCTCCGACATCGAAAGTTAATTTTCCTGTTTTCGCACGAAGCACCTCGTAGTTGAGTGACTCAGGGCAACTGAACATCGCTACATCTGAACTATACAGCAGTTTCATTGCCTTTTTATGATTATCCTCACTTTTCCAAGCCTGAAGCACATACGGCCGTGAAGACAAGTCTGGATACCCACTCTTCAATAACCAATCATAAATTGGGCAAAGTTCAACAAAAGTATAATTTCCCTCTGTCAATCTATACAACTCATCAGCCACATTCGCCTGATGATGGTTTATGAAATTTGTGAAATAGACGATGGTCATCTTTGCAACCTCCATGATATATCTGATTTTACGACTTTTGCAGGAATACCGGCAACGATACTATTTGCAGGAACATTGCGAGTGACAATTGCTCCTGTGGCGACAATGCAATCATCATCAATTTTAACACCCTTAAGAATTGTGGTTCTATTGCCGAACCATACCCTATCCCCTATTTCAATTGACTCTGCAGGGTTGATACGTTTTCCTGTTTTATTATCCAAAATAGCATGGCTGTCTGTGTTTCTGAATATCACATCTGTTGAAAAAAGACATCCGTTGCCAAAAGAGATAGACTTTCCCTCACACGCTGCGATGTGTGTGAAACCAAGGACGCGATTTGTTAGTGGTCAATTTTTGGACTCGGCTAAAAGTCAGAGACATAGCCTCCGCTCGACCAGTCGCCAGGCCAATTATTGTCCGTTTTTAGTATTTTTTGTTGATTATTTTTTTACTTT
>DBKH01000026.1 GCA_002297815.1 Bacteroidales bacterium UBA755
TAGGAATATGATGGTTTCTTGCCACGGTTGCCCAAGTGTGGCGGGCGCAGTAGGACGATAGAGGAATATTCACTTTCGCCCTTCTTGCTAGTTCCTTCAGTTTTCGGTTGTGGTAGCCTAGAGCAGTTTGATACTGGCGGAATGCAGTCTCGCTATTGTCAGATTTGATGATGGGGAATATGTAGGGAGTTCCAGCAGTCTGGGAAGAGTACCGTCGGATGATTCTTTCAATGCATGGTTCAGCATACACCATTAGTCTCTGACCTGTTTTTTGTCTATGATAGGTGATGTATTCCCCATCATAATCATGCTTTTTAAGGAAGGCGATGTCCACGAACGACATTCCTCTCATGCAGAAGCTGAAATAGAATATGTCTCTGGATAGCATCAATGAGGGCAAGCCTTTGAGATCCAAAGCCATAATCCTTTTTACTGCTTTTTCATCCAAAGCCCTTTTCCGTGTCTTGTCAACACCTGTATAGACATCGCTGAATAGTTGTCTAGGACGTGCTATGTGTTCCTTAGTGGCCTTATTGTACAGAGCTCGTAAGATTCTCATGTAGAAAGAGATGGTGTTTCGCGTGATCCCCCGTTGCTCCAGAAAGGAATTATACTCGTGGACGAAACTTTCGTCTATACGGCTGAAACAGATGTCCCGGCCTTTGAGGAATGCGTTAAGGCTGTTCTGCGCTTTAGAGTAATTTCGTGAAGTCCCGAATCTCTTTTCGAGTTTCATCAAGTCAATCTGTCTTGCCATGTAGCTCAAGACAGTGATTTTCTTCTTTTGTGCCGACTGGGCTTTGCGTGGATTTTTTCTTGTTGCCATAAAATAAAATAGTTAAGAAATATCCCGCAAGTTTTATCATAATTGCCCAATGTCGCAATTATGCCCGGTCGTTATTTGATCCGGTAAGGCTGGTCATCGTAGAGGCTGTAACGCTTGGCTTTTCGAATCCATTTTTGTTCTTCTAGTTTGACATGTTCTCGTAGGTCTTGGAAAGGAATTTCTCCTTTTAGGTAGCACAGCATGTCTGGGTCTGCAATCTTTGATTCAAATCCTTCAAGCAGTTCAAACTGTGAATATCTTTCTAGAAAGTAACGAACTAGTTGGAGAGTGTGTAGCAGAGAATGATACTCCGTGCCGGGCTGGAGCATTATCTGGTAGCCGTTGCATCGCTGTCCTTCATAGCGGCCTGTGGAAGGAGTGAATGAGCAAGGACGCATAAGTACTCCTGGAGGGGTGGGGAGGATCTCTAGACGGTTGTGGCGGATGAAGGGAGCTCCGAGATATTCATAGGGTCTTGCGGTTCCAATGGCAGGTGTGATGGTCGTGTTGTTCCATAGGCCTCCTCCGCTGTACATCTCGCAGGTGAACATTCCAGGGATGTCGGACGCAGGGGCTATCGTCCAAGGTAGCAGTTGTCGCGTGGAGTCGCTGGCAAGGGCTGAGATCACGTGAAGGGCGAATGTGGCTCCTATTTCGTTGTACCAAAGATTGCAAAGTTCTCCGAGTGTTAGCCCGTGTCTATGAGCGATTTTCGGTGTATGTGGTTCTACGGTGCTGGCAGGCATCGAGCCTTCCACTATTCTTCCCGCAGGGTTGATGTGGTCAACAATGTAGAGTGATGGTGGATTCTCCATTCCTGCTATCACTTCCATCAGATGGAACACATCTTTTGTGTAGTTGAAATACCTTGCGCCAGCGTCCTGGATCTCCACGACGATGGCGTCAAGGTCTTTCATCGCGTCTTCGTTGAACGAGATGTGGTTGGTTCCCGGTGTCAATTCAGCCCCTATCGGACTAAACACAGCCTTGAGGTTCCCCCGCTCGCTAAATAGGTCGTACATGTACCTTCCACGAGCCGTGTCCCAACAATTCTGAGTGCAGAAGCATCCGACTCTGCCATCCAATAGTGCCTTGTCCAGTTGATCCTCCAGAGCTGTCGTTCTAAACGAAAACATATTCTTAATTGCCTTTAATGATTCTGTTAGCTATGGCGATGACCTCTTCTGCAAGCGCTTTCGCGGCAGCGAGGGTCGGAGCCTCGGAGTAAATGCGGATGATAGGCTCGGTGTTGGAGCGGCGTAGGTGAACCCACTGACGCTTGGACTCGAAACTGATCTTCACGCCATCGATGTCATTGATGTCCTCTTTGGAATATTCCTTCTTCATCTCTTCAAGAATCTTGTCGATGAGCGCCTTGTCGCTCAGCTCGATCTTGTTCTTGGCGATGTGGTACTCTGGGTAGGTCTTCTTGAGCTCGCTGACCTTCATCTTCTTGTGAGCGAGATTAGAAAGGAAAAGTGCCACGCCGACCATTGCGTCACGGCCGTAGTGGATGGCAGGGTAGATGACTCCACCGTTGCCTTCTCCGCCGATAAGGGCTCCGGTCTCGCGCATCTTCGTGGTGACGTTGACCTCACCGACGGCCGCGGCGTGATATTCACCGCCATATTCCTCTGTCACATCCCGCAGGGCGCGGCTGGAAGAGAGGTTCGAGCAGGAAACCGGTTTGTACGGAGCTGTTACTTCCGCAAGGGTCTTGCCTTCCTTCTTGGCGATGGAGGCGGCTCTCTCGAAGAGGTAACTGGCCACGCTGACGAGGGTATATTCCTCGACAAACGGCTCGCCGTTCTCGCAGATGAACGCAAGGCGGTCCACGTCAGGATCAACTGAGATTCCGAGGTCGGCGTGTTCTTTGACAACGGTCTCGCTGAGATCCGTGAGGTTTTTCGGCAGCGGTTCAGGGTTGTGGGCGAAGTCACCGGTCGGGTCGCAGTTGAGCTTGACGCACTTGACACCGAGTCTTTCTAAGAGTCGTGGCATGATGATTCCACCGACTGAGTTGATCGCATCCAGAACGACCTTGAAATGAGCGTCCTTAATAGCCTGTACATCAACGGCCTCTAGAGCAAGAACAGCGTCAAGATGTTCATCGGTGTAGTCGTGTTCGGTGACATGACCGAGATCATCTACGTCCGCGAAATTGAAGTCCTCCGTCTCCGCGAGGTCTAGGATAGCCTGCCCTTCGGCAGCTGTAAGGAACTCTCCGCGCTCGTTTAGAAGCTTGAGAGCGTTCCACTGACGAGGGTTGTGGGAGGCTGTTAGGATGATTCCACCGTCAGCTTTTGCGAAGGTCACGGCCATCTCAGTAGTCGGAGTGGAGGCGAATCCGATCTTTACCACATCCACGCCACAGGCCATTAGTGAGCCGATTACAAGGTTCTCAACCATGGCTCCGGACAGTCTGGCGTCCTTGCCGACAACGATTTTGTACTTCTCACCGTTTGGCTGCGGCTTCCTTGAAGGGAGCGTGGCGCAGTAGGCGTAGGTGAACTTTACGATATCAATAGGAGAAAGCCCGTCTCCGGGCTTTCCTCCAATGGTTCCGCGTATTCCGGAAATTGATTTTATCAGCGACATGTTGTGCTGTTTTTTGTTATGCGGGCGCTTCGACAGGCTCAGCGACCGCATTAACGGGTCGCTGAGCCTATCGAAGCGACTCTTATTTGTTGAAAAGCATCAATACTATGCCATGATGGCACCAACGAGTCCAAGGATGGCGTAGAACTCAGGAAGGGCTGCGTAAATCAGTGTGTTGGTGAACACATCGTGACCCTGGCTGATGCCGACGATACCGTTAGCACTGACCATACCCTGACGGATGGCGGAGATCATGCAGACAAGACCTACAGAGATTCCGACACCGAACATGAGCGGACCCTGAGCAGCGAAATCCTTGCCGAGCCACATGAAGAAGGCCACGAATCCGTAGATACCCTGGGTGGCCGGAAGGGCTGAGAGTACCATGTAGTTTCCTGACTTCTCAGGATTGACCTTGAGGGCCCCTTCAGCAGCGTTGCCAGCGATGGTCGTTCCGATGGAAGAGCCGATTCCAGAAAGGGCCAGCATGAGACCCAGACCGAGATAACCTAAAATTTCGTTCATAATGATTTGATGTTTATTTTGTTATTATTTATTATCGTTTGTTGTCAGTGGGCTATAGACCTTTCCGGTTCCTTCATAGCCGCTGTTCTTGAAGAACTCAAGGAAGTTGAGTCGTAGAGGGTGCACGAAGGCTCCGAGGCAACACATCGCAAGGTTTAGGATGTGGCCGAAGCCGACGATGAGGGCGAAGCAAAGGATGTTCACTCCAGGAACGTCTATTCCATAGACTGACAGTCCAAGCTGGTTGAATGCGTTGCCGAGCATTCCGCCAGCGAGTCCAAGAGCGTAGAGACGCAGGTAACTGAGCACATCACCAAGAAGTCCGGTGACTGTGTTGTAGGTCTCGTAGAGGCCTGAACCGATGTTCACAAGCGGATTCCTGTGGATGTCGTTGAACAGGAATATTCCTAAAGCGGAAACAACTCCAAGCACGATGACTATCCATTTGGTGACGGTCGAGTCGATGACACCAGCGAGGGCGAAGCCTCCGATGATGACGCCTCCCACGATAAGGAGTGTCCAGCCGATGGTGCCTAGCGAATTGACGAATCCGTTGCGCTTGATGGCGTAGGCAGTTTTCAAGAGCATGGCCACGCTGATGTGCACTATACCGATCAGGATTGAGAACAGCATTTGCGCATCGTATCCGGCCACTGTACCCTTGATCATGCAGGACTTAAGCCAATCAGGAACCCATGTTGCTGTAGAGATGTCCATTCCGAAGAAGGTGTGCAGCACTGTTCCCATGACGATGGTCGCTACACCGAGAGTGGTGACGAGCGGGGCCATCGAGCCGATGAAGCCCTTGGCCTTCCTCATCGCAAGTCCGATGAGTGCGAGAGCTATACCATAGCCTGCATCACCCATACACATGGCGAAAAAGAGGGTGAAGAATATGGAAATGCACGGGGTCGGGTCGAACTCATCGTAGGCCGGGCGGCCGTACATGTCGGTCAGAACCGTGAACATCTTCACGAACTTGTTCTCCTTGAACTTGATAGGCGGATTGTCATCTTTGACGGCCTCTTCCTTGAGATAGACAATGTCCATCTTGTCGAACTCAGCGCAGAGTGTCGCGTCATTCTCCACCGGAGCGAAGCCGATGAAGGTGGTGATCATGTCATCAGCGGCCTTTCCCGCACCCGCGTCAGCGAGGTACAACTGGAGGTCAGCGACATCCTCGTCACATTTGCGGAGAATTTCAGGAATATATTCCTTCAGCTCCAGAAGCCTTGCCTTGCATGAGATGACGCTTTCCGTCAGGGTAGCGACCTTCCTTTCTGCGAACCGGAGGTCTCCTTCTGGTGCGGTGCATTCCTCGACAGGCAATGAATATTCCGGGTCATCGGATATGGTTACAAACCAGACATTCTTCCCGTCATCGAACACTTCCTGAAGAGGATAGATGTTCGCCCATGAAGAATCATAGGTCTTCTTGGAGACATTGTACCAGCGAACCTTGTAGCCTTTTTCTTTGAGCGCATCTAAGGCGGACTTGTCGTAGCAACCCCATGGCCTTCTGCTTTCGACATCCTTTCTGGCCTGTGCAAGTTCGTTTCTGAGGGTGTCAAGTCTGGTGGAATATTCCTTGAAACCATCAAGTGGATTGTCGTACTTGACATCAGGATCCACCTCGGCTTCAATCTTCTCGAAGTCAGGATCCTGCGTGTAGTCTATGGACTCCAGCTTGGAGGCGGCCTTCTTCAGCTCGTTTGTCATCGAGAGGAGAGCAGCGGAGTGCTCGTCAACCGGTTTTGAAGATCTGGTGATGTCCACAAGCCCCAGCTCTTGAAGATTCTTAAGGAATTCCTCACTCTTCCCGCTTAGAAGAATGAAGGAGTATTTAGTCATTTTCTCAATCATTGCCGCTTTCCTCCATAACTTCTTCTGATTCTTCTTCAGCGTGACGCTGTTTTACAATCTTGGACGAGGCCTTGCTTAGGTTCTCCTCGTCTTCCATGTAGCGCTTGATCTTGCGTATGGCCTCTTGATAGCCAGGAATTTGGACTTTTTCGTACAAGTTCACCTTTTGCGTGGTCTTCTTCCTTTGGAAGTCGAGAATGCGTCGCTTCTCCTCGTAGACCTCTGACTCGATTCCGAGTTTTGAAAGATCCTTGAGGATTGCAACTCCGTCAATGTACCACGCTGGCTTGATGAACGTGTTGAACGGACTGATCTCGTAGCGGATGCTTTTTAGCTCCGGACACTTGACACCGGCGACCTTCACGGTAGTGAGGTCGATGTCCACGATTGAGACCAGACCCGGCTCGAACTCGTTCCACAGGGGGGCAAGGTAGTCGTACTTCCTCTGGGCCTCCTCAAGGTCCTTCAGGAGCCGCTCGCTCTTGTCCTTGGCCTTGCGCACCTCAAGCCTCAGGGCGCTCTCCTTGTTCTGCAACGTAGGGAGGGCTTTCTGACGCATCTTGAGCTGCTTCTGCAGGTTGTTGAGCGCAGTCTTGTTGTATTGAAACTTGATAGGCATTACTTACCTTTCCAGTATTTGTCGATCAATGATTGCTTGATTCCGGTCTCTGCCTTGGTGAAGTACTTGCCGAAGAGTTCCCAAGCAGTGTCGAGCATCTCGGTGATGGAGATGTTGACATCAATGGAAAGGAGTCTGGCGGCATATTCCTTGGCGTAGTCGAGACAGCGGTGGTCGTAGTCGGAGAGGTCGAAACCGTTCTCCAGCTTGGTCTTCGCGTTCTGCGCGTCGGCGTACAGACGCACTCCCGCGTTCATCACCTGGCTGTGGTCCTCGCGGGTCTTCACGTTCTGAACCCTCTGCTTGAGCCTGGAAAGGGAACGGAACGGGTCGATGATGATCTTTCCTGAATCAGCGTCAG
>DBKH01000096.1:0-1225 GCA_002297815.1 Bacteroidales bacterium UBA755
AGCATTGCCATCGGGCAGTATATTCACAAATTATCAATCATCGCCTTCGTCCTGATGGTCAACCATTGCCACATTCTTCTTTACGGATCCGGAGAGGATATCGTGAATTTCTTCAAATATATAAAAAGAAGGATAAACGAAAGACTTCGGGCCGATGGCTATCCTCCACTGCCGGATGAATACGGGTTCAAACTTGTCAAGGTTGAGGACAAAAGGCAATTGGCGGACACAATCGTCTATATTGCAAGGAATCCTCTCAAGGCCAGGCCGAATATCACTGCGGGAGGTTATTTATGGGGTTCCACAAATCTGATTTTCAGCGAGATCAACAAATTCTACGAAAAGACAGAACTAGGGAATATGTCAGGTCGGGAAATAATGAGAACACTCAGGACAAAGGTCATTCTACCAAAGAATTACCTTCTGAACAAGTCAATAGGCTTTATTCTTCCCGAATCGTATGTGAATACAAAAAAAGCGGAGCAAACACTTCACGATTCGTGGAGATTCAGTTCTGATCTAATCCGTCACATTGACGCTTACATCAAGATCGCGGAAGGTATCGGGGAGATGGTCACGTTGTCGGATGGAGAATTGGACGAGATCATCTACAATAATCTCAAAAAGCATTTTAACACAAACACAATCAAGGATCTAAGCGTAGATAACAGATGTCGGTTGGCCATAATATTGAAGAAAGACTACAGAATCGATATGAAGCGCATCGCACGCAAACTCAGGATTGATCTTGCAGCTCTCAAAGAGTTGCTTGGATGATGCACCCATACGTCAAGAGTTCTAAATGAAGCATGTATAATGACTACTTCTATGACCGCCACACACCAAATGAATGAATATAACGGTGACATATTCATTCTATTTCGCTCCAGTCACAGTCATTCTTTACCATAACGGAAGCATTTAGGGTCATTATTGGTGCTGTCGCGCTCAGCAAGAAGAAAGTGAAATATACAGAGGCATATTCTTTCGTTCTTGATCTCGTTACTGGCTACGTTTTCCACAACAGGAGCATTCTTGGCCATTATTGACACCGCTGCGCTCAGCAATAGGAAAGGGATAGATGACAGAGACATATTCATCGGTTTTTGCTCCCGTTACAGGCATTGATTACCACCACGGGAGCATTATCGGCCATTATTGACACCAGCGCACTCGGCAAGAAGATAAATGAAATGGGACAGGAGAAAGACGATGGGAGAAGGGC
>DBKH01000096.1:1276-2892 GCA_002297815.1 Bacteroidales bacterium UBA755
GGGAAATAAGAATTGATGAAAAGAGAAATGAGAAGTGAATAGACAAGGAGCGTGTATGGAGAGAATGAGGGGAAATAAGGGAAATAAGGCAGACGAGAAACGGTCAGAGGAGCGGTCAGAGGAGCGGTCTTAGGAGCGGTCTTAGGATTGACTTCTGGTAGAGAATGGTCTGATAGAGGGAACGGTAGATGACGTGGGCGTAGTAGGCAGCGAAGAGGAGGTGGGCGGCCGCTGTTCCTTTGGGGCTTAGGAGGAACATTCCAAGGAGCCATACGGCAAAGAAGGCTATTACGCATCCGATGTTGGAGTCACGCATCGTTTTGGTGGCTGTGGCACCGGTGTAGATGCCGTCCCAGGTGAAGGCGGGGCAACTGACCAACGGGAAGAGGAACAGCCACGGCATGAACTCGCGGGTGGCCTCGACCACAATGCCGTCGGATGTCAGGAGACGGACCATCGACATTCCGAAAACAGCATAGATGAACACAAAGATTACACCTATCCCCATACTCCAACCGAATGTATAGCCAACAGTCTGTCTTACCATCTGAGGCCAACGGACACCTACAAATTTTCCGGTGAGAGCCTCACCGGCGAAAGCGAAACCGTCTGTGAAATAGGAGAATACAAGAAGAAGTTTGAGCATTATCGCACAAGAAGCTAACAACACGTCTGTGAAACGGGCGGAGATGGCGGTGAATGCCAGATATACTATTATCAGGCAGACCGAGCGGATGAAAAGGTCACGGTTGACGGAAAAGAATCTCTTTACTTTGCCGTCATTGAAAGCAGACTTGAGATCCAGCAGCGAGACTCCACAAAAGATATTCCGAAATTTATGGGAGACACGGCCTAATGCGAAAAGAAGCCCAGAATATTGCGCCACAACCGTTCCTAAGGCTATTCCTTTGAATCCTAGACTATTGAATCCAACTCCTGGAATCCCGAAAGTCAGCAAAAGACTGAACAGGACGTTGCCACCATTTACTATAATGTCGGTCAGCATCGAGCTGAATGTGTCCTGCATTCCGATGAACCAACCCCGGAACGCCATCAGGCTGAGAGTCGCGGGGGCTGCCCAGATGCGGATGTAGAAATATTCAAGGGCAAGGGTTCGGACTTCTTCCGAGCATCCGACAAAAAGGAAGATCAGTTTCTGGAACGGCCATTGGATCAGGAGCAGGGCGAAAGCTATGATGAAGGCAAGCCCGACTCCCCTTGTAAGATTGCCTGCGCAATCGTCCCAGTCCTCCCGTCCGAAAGCCTGGGCGGTCATTCCGCCAGTTCCGGCCCGCAGGAATCCGAAGTTCCAGTAAAGCAGATCGAACATCAGTGATCCGACCGAGATTCCTCCGATCAGAGCCGCTGCTGAAGAGTTCAGATGGCCAGCTACAGCGATGTCAACCATCCCGACCAGAGGCACGGTCAGGTTGGCGAGTATGCTCGGCAGAGCCAAACGAAGCATTTCCTTGTTCATCGCATCCATACCGCAAAGTTAGTCATAAAGTGGAAATACCATCGACAAACAGCGCAATCAGTTTTCAAAAGGACGAATTTCATTGTTTATTGGTTGAAAGAATTTACTTTTGCTTGGTTAGAAGCTGTTTTGATTTGTT
>DBKH01000042.1:0-3522 GCA_002297815.1 Bacteroidales bacterium UBA755
AGGTGGCGGATAGGGGAGACGGTGAATATGAATTCCTTGTCAGGGTGCCGGGCGAGCATATTCATAAGCAGTGTCGAAGACTCACGGACGGAAAGTCTGCGTCTGGTGAACTCCTTCGCGTCGATCTTGAGACAGTTTGAGACAACCTCGCCTGTGCGGGAATATTCATAAATCCATGACGTGCCGAGGGTTATGATGACTTTTGTGGCCGCTTTCCAACGGCGCTCGGCTTCTTTCAGAGCCGCGTTGGCGACATCCAGGAACTCGTCGTCGGTGCGGCGGGCGAAGGAGGTGTGGTGGCTGAAAGAGCAGATCAGTCCGGCGCCCGCACCCATCGGGACGCACTCGTCCTCGCTGAACGGGATTCCCGACGAGAGTCTGGCGATGGAGTTGCAGACAGAGACGGGGTTGTAGATGGTACCGAACGGGTTGACACAGACGTCAAAACCGAGGTCGATCATCTTCTGTCCCATGTTGTCCGCAAAGCAGCTGCCGAGAATGAACAGCTTGTCATTCAGGGAGATGCTTACCTTGCTTCGGCCCGCTTCGACGGGAGTCTGTAGTTTGAGTTCTTCCATACGAGTGCGAAATTACAAAATAATAAGTAATTTTGTGAAATATATGAGAAAAGGCATTATCATAACGGCAATTTTGCTTGCCACATCTCCCCTCTGCCTTGCGCAGCGGAAGGCGACGATGACATACGGGGCTGATTTTCAGTATTATTTTGACAATCGGGAATATGATCGCGGTGGCAACCAGTTCGAAAGTTCCGGCACGATCCATGCCGCCCGGCTGACTCCGAGTGTCGGTGTGGCTGTCAAAGGCGGAAACTTCACACATAATCTGGCCCTTGGAGTGGACGTGATGAAGAATATGGGGGAGTCTCCGACGGTTGGTGACAGCGATGACCTCCAGAACAAAGATCTTATCAGGGAAGTGATTTTCTGGTACAGTTTTGAGACTCAGCGCCACAGAAGTAACTTTTCGTTGCATGCGGGAATATTCCCGCGTCGCTTCTCGGTCTTCGGAGGGCAGTATCCTTGTTGGGAATATTCATCCTACGAGAACATCCCGACGGTCTTCATCTCTGAGGCGAACAGGTTTTATGACAACAACATAGAAGGTCTCCTGCTGAAATACCGGACACGCCGAGGCTACTGCGAGGCCGGGCTTGACTGGATGGGGATGATCGGACATCAGCGCAGGGAACGTTTCCAGATATTCACTTACGGCGATTTCGGCCTTGGAGGGGATTTCCTTCATGCGGGCTGGACTGGTACAATGTACCATTTTGCCAACACCCTTGAGTACAAGGGTGTTGTGGACAATGTCCTAGTGTCTCCGTTTGTGATGTTGACTTCCGGGGTAAGGGATTTCCATTGGAGCGCCAAGCTCAGTTATATTCAAGGAATACATCAGGAGCGCGCCCGTGAGACCGGACTTGACCTCACTTATGGAGGCCAACTCACTCTGAATCTGGCCTACAGAAAATTCGGATTGTTGAATGACACCTACTACGGCACCAGTCAGATGCCATATTTTGATTGGCTTGATGCTGGGGGAAATGTTTACGGCAAGGACCTTTATCCTGGAAGCTTATACTACAGGATTCACACTGACGACACAAGTTGGCGGCATTCAGGGTACTACAACCGATCTGAGATTTATTGGCAGCCTTACATTTCGGACTTTGTCAGCCTTCGTCTTTCGGCAGTCTTTCATTTTGCCGGAGAGGGGTACCAAGGCAGTCAGCAGAAGTTGAGTGTCGTGTTTGATCTAGAAAGGGCTTTGAATGGAAAGAACTCAAGAAAAGGAGGAGCTTCATCCCAATCGCGAAGAAGACGGAATATTGAAATATACTTATAAAAATATGAATAGAATATACTCGTTGATCATTTCTGCTGCCGGCTTGATGTTGACAGCGTGCTCTTCTGGCCCCAAGGATGGGGATTATGTGATCCAAGTTTTGACTACTAATGATGTTCATGGGACCTATTTCGATTCAACCTATGTTGGGAACGGAGTGAAGAGGTCGCTTTATGCTGTTAAGCCTATTGTGGACAGCGTTCGTTCGGTGGCTGGTGCGGATAATGTGCTTCTGATTGACGCTGGTGATTGTCTTCAGGGAGACAATGCTGCGTACTACTTCAACTATGTCGATACCATTTCTCCTCACGTTTATCCTCGTCTAGCTGCCTACATGGGTTACGATGCCATCACCGTCGGCAACCATGACATCGAGACGGGCCATAAGGTCTATGACCGCATCGCGCGAGATCTTGAGTCATACGGGATTCCGTTTCTTGCAGGCAACGCCATCCGCACCGACAACGGAAAGCCGTATTTCCCTTTGTACAAGATTTATAGGAAAGGCGGTCTGAAGGTCGCCGTGCTGGGCTTCACCAACGCCAACATGAAGAACTGGCTGTCGGAGAAACTCTGGAGCGGAATGACGTTCGAGAGCCTTGTGCCTTTGGTTCAGGAGGATGTGGACAAGGTCAGGGCTAAGGAGAAGCCGGATGTCGTGATTGTGTCCGTGCATTCAGGAACAGGGCCTGGGGACGGATCGATGCTGGAAGGTCAGGGAATGGACCTGTACAAAAGTCTGAGTGGAGTGGATTTCGTGGTATGCTCTCATGACCACAGGCCGTTTGTGACCTCGTGTGACAGCATCGGGCTGATCAATTCGGGTAGCCATTGCCGCTTTGTCGGGCACGGAACCCTGCGCATGACCGTGGATGACGGCAAGGTTGTGAAGCGGGAGCATTCCACGGAGCTGATTCCGGTTGACGCTCATAGGATTGACACCGAGATGGAGGCCAAGTTCCACGAGGACTATCAGGCCGTGCAGGTCTTCACGACCCAGGAAGTCGGTGAGTTGAAGGTGGACATGCGCACACGTGATGCCTACAAAGGCATGTGCGATTATGTCAACCTTGTCCACACACTTTGTCTCGGCTGCGCTCCTGCCCAGATTTCGATCGCAGCTCCGCTGACCTACGATGGATTCGTGAAGGCGGGTACGCTGATCTACAAGGATTTGTTCACAATCTATCCTTTTGAGAACCAGCTTTATGTCATCACGATGACTGGTCAGGAACTCAAGGACTACCTTGAGGCCTCCTACAACCGTTGGATCGTCACTGCCACCAAGCCGACCGATCATGTGCTGAACATCGTCCAGAAGGATGATCCGCGCACGGGTCAGAAGGGTTGGTCGTTCATCGAAAGGTCCTACAATTTCGACTCGGCTGCCGGAATCGACTACACAGTGGATGTGACCAAGCCTTTCGGCTCCAGAATCGTGATCTCCACCATGGCTGACGGCACTCCTTTCGACCTTGGAAAGACCTACAATGTCGCGATGACTTCCTACCGCGCCAGCGGTGGCGGTGGACTCTTGAGGGAGATCGGAATCGACACGGACAAGATCTCCGAGAGAACAGTGGAATATTATCCTGAGATCCGCGAGATCCTTTATGAATATCTCAAAAAGAATCACGTGATCGACCCTGCCGT
>DBKH01000042.1:3567-7798 GCA_002297815.1 Bacteroidales bacterium UBA755
GAGCGGGACATTGACTTGATATTCAAGAAATAACACTAAAATATTCAAAGATGATCAAAAGAATTTTAACTGCCTTCGCGGCTCTTGCCGCCGCACTGTCTGTCTTCGCTGCTGAATATGACGGCAAGTGGATCGGCTGCGAGTACAAGGGTGATGTCCTCAAGGGCAACACTGTTCTTCCTGCCCGCTATCTTCGCAAGGAGGTGACTCTGGACGGCAAGGTGAAGGAGGCAACGCTGCGCATCAGCGGCCTTGGAGTCTATGACGCATGGATCAACGGGGAATATATCACCCGTGACCAGGAGCTTGCCCCGACTGTCTCCGAGTACAGGACAAGGGTCTATTTCAATGAGTTCGATGTCACGAAGGCTCTTAAGAAAGGGCAGAACGCTCTTGCCGTGAGCCTTGGATGCGGACGTTACACCACGATGAGAGAACCGGGTATGAAGGGCTTCGGAGTTCCGAGGCTTTGGTGTCAGCTGGACATTGTCTATGCAGATGGTCGTACCGCGACTGTTGTCAGTGACGAGAGCTGGAAGATCACCTGCGAGGGACCGATCCGCGCCAACAACGAGTTCGACGGAGAAACCTACGATGCCCGCAAGGAACTGACTGGCTGGACCAAGGTCGGCTATGACGATTCCGCTTGGACTGAAGCCTCTTTGATGAGCGCTCCAGGAGGAAAACTCGTCCTTCAGCCGAACCCTAACATCGCTGTGCAGGACATCGTGAAGCCGGTCTCCATAACCAAGACCGACCACGGCTACATTCTGGACATGGGTCAGAACATGGTAGGTCGTCTTCAGATCAAGGCCAAGGGACTCCAAAGTGGCGACACCCTCACGATGAAATTCGCTGAGATTCTGAACCCGGACGGCACCCTTTACCTTGCCAACCTTCGCACGGCCAAAGTTCTGGACACTTACATCGCCAAAGACAGCAAGCCGATCGTCTGGCATCCTGAATATGTCTACCACGGTTTCCGTTTTGTTGAGATCAAAGGCTTAAAGAAAGAACCTAAACTCAGCGACTTCGAGGGACAGGTGATGTACGACAAGATGGCCGTTACGGGGCATTTCGAGACCTCCAACTCTGTCATCAACCAGATCTACCACAACGCTTTCTGGGGCATCAGGGGCAACTACCGCGGAATGCCGACCGACTGCCCGCAGAGGGACGAGAGGCTTGGCTGGCTTGGCGACCGCACGATGGGATGCTATGGCGAATCCTACATATTCAACAACCACGCCCTCTATTCAAAGTGGCTGACTGACATCCATGACGGGCAGGACAAGTTGGGCCGCATCTCCGATGTCTGCCCTCGCTACTGGACTCTCTATCAGGACAATTTCACTTGGCCGGGCGCTTTCTTCACCGGTGCGGACATGGTCTATCACCGTTTCGGGGATGACCAGTCGATCAAGGACCACTACGGTGCGATGAAGAAGTGGCTTGAATATATGAGGTCTAAATATCTCAAGGATGGCATCATGATCAAGGACACCTACGGGGACTGGTGCATGCCACCGGAGTCTCTGGATCTGATCCATTCCAAGGACCCTGCCAGAAAGACGTCCGCCCCGCTTATCGCCACTCCGTTCTATTACTTCCTCCTTCACAAGATGGTTGAGTTCGCTCCGATAGCTGGACATCCGGAGGACGCGATAATATTCAATGAATATGCCGCCGCGGCCCGTGAGGCGTTCAACGCCAAGTATTTCGATGCGAAGGAAGGCTTCTACGGCAACAACACCGTGACCGCCAACCTTCTTCCGCTCTATTTCGGCATGGTCCCGGTGGGTCGTGAAGGGGATGTGTTCGACCACATCGTGCGCAAGACAGAGGTTGACTGTGACGGCCACGTCAGCTGCGGAGTCGTCGGGATGATGGTTCTGATGCGCACCCTGACAGAGTTCGGCAGACCGGACCTGGCCTTGAAGATCGCCACCAACGAGACCTATCCAAGCTGGGGTTACATGGCGAAGAACGGCGCCACCACGATCTGGGAGCTCTGGAACGGCAACACCGCTGATCCAGCAATGAACTCCGGCAACCACGTGATGCTCCTTGGCGACCTTGTGACCTGGTACTATGAATATCTTGGCGGCATCCGTCCCGCTGAGCCTGGCTACAAGTCAATAGAACTCAAGCCGTACCCGATCGAAGGTCTTGGCTGGGTGAACTGCTCGTACGATTCCCCTTACGGCAAGATTGTCAGCAATTGGAAGCGCAACGGCTCCAAGTTCGAGTGGACCGTCGAGATTCCGGCCGGCACCACCGCCACCGCCCTCATCCCAGGTCCCGACAGCTCCCGCGAGACCAAAACCCTCGCCCCCGGCAAGCACCGTTTTGTGACGGAACTGTAATACCTTCGGTCTCAGGGCTAACCTCTTCCTCACGCTGAGCCAGCATCTTCCGGTCGCAGAGCCTGCAGGGCACTGAGTTTGTCGAAGAGTCGAAGCGACAGTAATAAGTAATTGTGTCTGACGTCAGTGGAAAAAAGGCAAATGGCAAATTTTGCACGGTGGACCAAAATTTGCCATTTGATTTTTCCACTGTCGTTCGTTAAGTTTCACTGGCGATAGCGAAAAAATAAAATTCCAAATTTTGCACCAAAATTTGGAATTTTCCTTTTTTTCGCGTTCGCCCTAAAGCGATTTTGTCAAAAGCTATTTTTCGGCAAACTAGCAACTATTCCACAAGACAGGAGTCCATCAGATCGGCAATCTGTTTGCGGTCAAGGTTCTGGCCGATGAAGACGATCTTGATCATGCGGTCGCCATAGACCGGATCCCAGTCCTTGCGGAGGTTCTTGTCCCTGCGCATCATCTCCTGAAGCTGATCCTCAGGCATCGTCGCGAACCAAAGTCCCGCGTCCTTGATGGATTTCTGCACTCCAGACTGCTCGAAGAGGTAGCACTTGTCCTTTTCGTCAGCAAAGTAGCACAGCCCCTTGGCCCGGATGATATTCTTTGGCCATTTCTTTGAGACAAGCCAGTCGAACTTGTTGATGTCCAACGGCTGACGGCGATAGTAGACGAAAGTCCCGATGTTATATTCCTCGACCTCACCGCCCTCGTGGTCGTGATGGTGGTGATGATCGTGGCCGTGTCCATCGTGGTGGTCGTGCCCGTCTTCCTCGTGATGATCGTGGTCGTGCCCGTCATGGTGGTCATGTTCCGCCTCGTCATGATGACCTTCGTGATGGTCGTGTTCCTCATCGTTATGGTCATCGTGCTCCGGTTCGTTGCCTTCACCTTCGATGGCGTTGATCCATGCAGCGGAAGTGGCTGTCTTGTCGAAATCGAACATCTTGGTGTTCAGTAGTTTGTCAAGATCGATGTTTCCATAGTCGCACTCGAAGATTGTCACCTTAGGGTTCAGGGCCTTCACTATGCTCCGTACCCTGCCGAGCTCCCCGGGCTTAACCTCGGAGGCCTTGTTCAGAAGCACGATGTTGCAGAACTCAATCTGCTGGATAACAAGGTTCTCAAGGTCATCCTCCTTCAGGTTGTCCTTCTTTAGGGCATCTCCGCAAGCGAACTCGCTCTGCATCCTCAGCGCGTCCACAACGGTCACGATGCAATCGAGTTTAGGGACATTCGATTGGGCATATTCAGGAACAAGCTTCGGAAAAGAGCAGATGGTCTGCGCGATCGGGGCCGGCTCGCATATTCCGCTGGCTTCGATGACGATGTAGTCGAAGCGGTTGGTGCGGCATAGGTCGTTGAGCTGGGCTACAAGGTCCATCTTCAGGGTGCAGCAGATGCAGCCGTTCTGGAGAGGGACAAGGCTGTCATCGGTGGTGCCGACAACACCGCCTTTTTGGATGAGGTCAGCGTCGATGTTCACCTCGCCGATGTCGTTGACGATGACCGCGAACTTGATGCCCTTCTTGTTGGAGAGTATTCTGTTGACCAGAGTTGTCTTGCCGCTTCCGAGGTATCCCGTCAGGAGCAGCACCGGTATTTCCCTGTTTTCCACTGTTATTGTCATGGTTATGCTGTTATTGTCATATTACCGCAAAAATATAATATTTACTTAAGTTAAGCAAATCGGACTGAGGCTGAGGTGCCGGGCATTTCATCGTGCGTGGAAAGGCTGTGTTGGCGCACGAGCGAGCCAGAGTGATGCCGTCGTGAAGCTGCGGATCAGGCGCGCGAGGCGTGATATTCCTTTAGATTTATTAGGCGATGTCAGTTGAAGTTATTGTGCAAATGAAGATATTTTA
>DBKH01000039.1:0-25893 GCA_002297815.1 Bacteroidales bacterium UBA755
TAGTCAGAGTATAACTTCCGTCCGTCATATATGGCGTTGGATCGTTCATCCAATACTTCTCTCCGCCTTCACTCACACTCCATGCATATGCATGGCAATTATAAGAAACAGTCGCTTCGCCAACTATATAAGCGTTAGGGTAACATGTCCTAACATAATTGCGTTCTGCTTCTATGTCCTCGGCAGTCAAATAATCAGTTCGTCCAAAAACATCTACTACACTGCCGCAAGGAGTGTACACTATGCCGGATGTGTCAAAAGAAAGCGTAAATAATGCTATCCCAAAAACCGCTATAAGTCGAAACCATTTGAAATATACCATTCTTGTGATGAGATTACTTTAGTGATATCAAATTCTTTAGAGAGTGCCATTCCATTAAGGTTGAACGTTCTGCTCTCTTTAATAGGACCGTTACTTATATCTGATGAGTCATAATACTCATATCTAAGAAAAACATACTGTTGCCCATTGTCTTCGGCTATTCCGCACGTAATATCAGAAAGGACCTTGTCCGGCTCGTGAATTTCCTCGCAAATCTGATTGATGACAACCTGTAGCCAAGATAAATCGGCTTCGGAATTGTGTTTAAAATCAGAAACTTGAGGAATCTTGTCACCATCTAAGGCATTGGACCAAATAAGCCTTGCATCTTTATTAAAACAGCCTTTAATCTTATCGAAATCAATTTTCCGTCCATCACTTGTGTAGCACATCAGACAGGACTCATGCTTATTATACGCATAAAATTCACAAGATAAAGCCAACAAGACATTATTTTTATATTCGAAAGAATATATTCTAACGAGAATAGCAGGCCAGTATGATGTAAAAAACCAACCCAAATCCAGTTGGCAATCCTCGAAGTAGCGTTTTCTCAGCCAAGACGGAAGCCCCACGCCATCCCATTCATCTCCGACAAAGTCATCAAGGACAAGTTCGTCAAGTTCGTAGTCGCCAAGGCCGTCCCGGTCTTCTAGCGAACATCCACCCCAAAGGCCGACAAGGCCTAGTAAGATAAGTAATTTTGTCAGGTAAGTTTTCATAAAGAAATAATGTTATGTCTTTCAATTTATCGTTTAACATGCCGGCAATATCACACCTAAAAACAAACGAGCCTAAATCGGTTTGCAAGTTATGAAATATTATTAATATATACAAACTTTATCGCGATTTATTCTCAATTTACGATTTGGATTTCACGATTACATTTTTTAGATTCTGTGATACTGTTCGGGAACGAAAACCGCTAAAAATGCTGCTGAAGAGTGTCACTTGGCACCCTTCGGCAGCAAAAATGTACTAAAATGTCGCTCACGAGCGCTGTGCAGCGCCAAAAAAATTATTCCATTGCGAGGTAGGCATTTTTAATCAATATTCGTTAGAACCCTATCTTCGAGAAACTTACCCAAAGTAGTAGCTCCAGCAACCCTTGTCTGAGTTTTGTTGCAATCTTTTCACCGATAACAAAAACTCAAAACAGCTTCTTACAAAAGGCGGGAGGCGATGTCGGAAAGTTCGCTCCTTTCTCCGATTTTCAGGAATATGTGCTCGAAGAGCTTCTGGCCGTCCATCTTTTCGTTCAGGTGGGATAGGCCATTTGACCATTGGTCCAAATAAGGTTGGTCAATTTGGAATACGTCACCAGTGAACACCATCTTTGTGCCCTCTCCAGCTCTGGTGATGATGGTCTTGACTTCATTCGGGGTGAGATTCTGGGCCTCGTCACAGATGAGAAAGACCCTTCCGAGACTTCTGCCCCTGATGTAGGCTAGAGGGGAAATCAGCAACTTTTCCTCCTTGAGCATGGCCTCGATTCGCAAAGCTTCCTTGCTCGAAGAACGAAACTGATCCTTGATGACATTCAGGTTGTCCATAAGCGGCTGGATGAACGGGCTCATCTTCGTCTTCTGGTCTCCCGGAATGAAGCCTATGTCCTGATTGCCAAGTACTATAGTTGGTCTTGTGAGGATGATCTGGTCAAAGTCCTTGGCCTGCTCCAGTGCGGCAGCTAGGGCCAGCAATGTCTTGCCGGTTCCTGCCCCACCGGTCATTGAGACTAGCTGGATGTCCGGATTCAGGCAAGCGTCAAGGGCGAATCTCTGCTCATCGTTACGTGGGCGTATGCCGTAGGCTTCTCTGTTTTTCACCAGAACAATCCTGTCTTTGCCTGCATCGAATCTGGCGCAGAGAGTCGTCTCTCCGTTTCTTATCTTGTAGAGTTGGTTGGCTTTGGGCTTTGTCTTGCTGAGCATTTTCCAATCTACGGAGGTACTTGGACTGTAGGCCAGTCCTTGAATCGCCTCAGGACTGACACCGCTAAGGAACTGGACTTCTTTGTTGGAGTTTTCAATCTTGTCTTCCTCGATCCTGTCAGTCAGGTAGTCCTGTACCTCCATCCCAGCGGCCTTGGCCTTCATCCTAAGGTTGATGTCCTTGGTGACGAGGGCCACGAACCTGTCCGGATTGTTGTCGCGGACCCAGATTGCAGTGGCAAGAATCCTGTGGTCCGGAATGTCGTCAAAGAACATCCCTTTCATGCTTTCCGGGAAGGGGTGTCCAGGGTCTATCCTAATGTTGCCCAAGCCTTTGCCGATGGGTACTCCGTACTTGCCGAAAGACTTTCCGTCGGTGATCCGGTCAATGTCCCTCATGAATCCTCTTGCATTGAAAGCCAGAGTGTCATTGCCTTTCTTGAACTTGTCAAGTTCCTCAATGACTGCTATCGGGATGACCAAATCGTTGTCTTGAAATTTGCGGATAGCTTTGTAGTCGTGCAGGATGATGTTCGTGTCAAGAACAAAGATTTTGGGCTTCCTGCCGCCCTCTCCGCTGCGCGGAGCGTTAGCGTATCTTGCCATATAGTATTATTGAATAATCGAAAAAACGCAGCTTCTTAATGTCAGTCTTCTCCTTCTGAGGCCTGGCTGCTGAGCAAGGATTGCAGAATGTTGGAAATCCCGTTACCTTGCGCTGCTTTGACGCTGACGTCACTTCCACCGGGAACCGGATGCCCGATAGGGTAGTAGGCGATGTCTTGAAGCAGTAGCTCCGCGTCAACATAGTCGTAGTCGATGTCTTTGATTTGGATTATTGCCCCCGGAATTTCAGAGAACAGAATCCTGATTCTGTCATCCTCATCATAGGCGTTCATTATCCCACTGATGTCAATTTCGGCTCCGACAGTATCAGAGCACATTAACTTCAATGCCGTAAGAAGCCCTCCATCGCTTACTGTAATCCCGGAGACAGCTACTTTGTCTTCCACAAACTCTCTCACAACCTCGTAGCAGTCAATGAAGTAGTCCGCGTCTCCAATTTCAGGGAAGTTGTCCCCATTCTGCCCTAGAATGTCACATAGCAGTGAATTGCCGAGCCTAAAATCACATGAGTCGAAAGGAATGTAGATGATCCAACTGTCAGGGTCTCCGGCCAATTTGTCCGGAAGAGCCCTAAGTCTGCCGAGCGAAGGATGTTCGCTGCCGAAAGGAGTGTCTGTGGGTAGGAATATCTCATCCTGCTCGAAGTTGTCGCTTCTTTCCGAGGCTCCGACTTTGAACGTTGCCTGGCAGAGTTGGCTGCTTTCTGTGAAGGAATATCCGCTCAGGCATATTCCCAAACCATCTGTGTAGTCGGCTGTGGCTTCAACAGAAGAGTAGAATGCCGCCATGTTGCCGATTGGACGAGGGTTCCAATGCCATTTAGCCGCGATGGCCAAATCTCCTAGTTTGAAGTGCCCGTTCAACCAAATCGCATCAAGCAACGTTTGTGCTATCCTACTTTTAGTGTAGGATTCTGAAAATGCCGTAGGAAAAGGTTTTGGCTCGCCATGCAAAGAAAGCACTTTGGAAAGATAGAGGCTAATGTCTTGATCCTTAAAGTGTCTCAATGATGGAGACGGATCTGTGCTTTCATCGACAATCGGCTCGTAAGCCTCTGACTCGTTGGTAGAACTGCATTCCTTGACAGCAAGGCAATCGTTGAGCATCTCCGCAGGAGTAAGTTGCCTGGAGACTCCGTCAATGATGTACTTCGAATGAAGTGCTGAGGTTTTTTCTTTCATTCCGCTAGAATATGTCCGTAAATTTAAGTAAATTTGAGTTTAGTTCAAAAAACAACTAGAACAGACATTAGATGGAACCATTTTCCAAGAAGAATTACCATAAGAAGATCGAGGCGATTTTCACCAGATTCCCTTCGATTCAAAAAGTCCCGTTCAAGGAGGCTTACAAGCCTGGGTTGGAAAATATGCTTCGGTTTGAAGAAGTTCTTGGCAATCCGCACGATAGACTGAAGACAATACACGTTGCCGGCACGAACGGCAAAGGTTCAGTCGCGAATATGCTTGCATCGGCTCTGGCTGCCTGCGGCCTCAAGGTCGGCCTTTACACCTCTCCGCACATTGTCGATTTCCGGGAGCGGATGAGGGTGGTAGAGCCGGTCGCTGAGCTTGTCAAACCGGTCGCTGAGCCTGTCGAAGCGATCTTAGTTGGCCGGTACGCTTCGACAGGCTCAGCGATCGGGCGACCCCTGAACGCAGTTGAAGGCCCGTCTAGCGGTGGCATGAGATTGGTGTCCGAGGAATATGTCTATGATTTTCTCTGCCGGTACGAAGCCGACATGGATGCCTTGAGTCTGTCATTTTTCGAGATTACGACCGGAATGGCTTTCAAATGGTTTGCAGATGAAAAGGTCGATGTGGCCGTCATCGAGGTAGGTCTCGGAGGCCGTCTAGACAGCACGAATGTCATTACACCGGACCTTTCGATTGTCACGAGCATAGCCCTCGATCATTGTGCTTTGCTGGGTAACACCTTGGAGGCGATCGCCGGGGAGAAGGCGGGAATATTCAAAAAAGGCGTGACAGCATTGGTCGGAGAATATCTTCCACAGACACGCCCCGTCTTTGAAACTAAGGCCGCGGAGGTCGGATGCCCGCTGACGTTCGCGCAGGATGTGGAACCGTCCCTTTGGAGCCGAAGCGAGGAGATTTTAAGGAATATGGATCTTCGCGGCAAGTACCAGAGAAAGAACCTTCGCACGGTGCTGACCGCAGTTGACATATTAAAGAATATGTCTGAATATTCCGGTCTGTCGGACTCTTCGGCAGTCGTGACGGCTATTGTTCGCACTGCCTCCATAATGGGTTTCCATGGCCGTTGGGAGAGACTTTCGCTCCAACCGTTCATCATTGCGGACATCGGCCACAATCCTGCTGCACTGAAAGAGAACTTCGCCCAGCTAGAGTCCATGGTTGAGGAAGGGGAGTGCTCATCGCTGATTCTTGTCTATGCCATCATGGCCGACAAGGATTTGGATGGCATAATGCCATTGATTCCAGCTGACGCCACTTGCATATTCACGAATCCTGAGATCCATCGTGCGCTTCCGGAAAAGGAACTGACTGAGCGTTATCGTGCTTTCTGCTCTGAGAATGGGAGGCCCGTGAACCGCATCTACGATGCTCCCAACGTGCGTAAGGCTCTTTCGATGGCGATCAATCTTGCTCGTGAGACATCCCGGAAACCGGACAACTCCCGCTTCTGCTTTCCGCTGATCTATGTCGGAGGTAGCACCTACCTTGTTAGCGAGGCGGTGCAGATCCTTAAGTCGCTGCCACTGTAGGATTTAAGTTATTTACGGTCACTGAGCCTGTCGAAGTGACCAGAAACAATCGGTCACAGAGCTTGTGGTTAGGCAGGGCTCACCAACCATCGAAGCGACATTATGCAAGATTTTTGTGGAAAGGGATTTGATTACACATGACAGATAACATTTTTAACGATGAAAACCAAAATGCTGATACCATCCGCCCTAGTGGCGATTCTGTGCCTCGCAGCGATAACCACAGCCGCGTTTGTTAGAAGAGATAAAGGTCAGGCCCCAACTAGCGACGGTCTAGTCCTGACTGATCTTTGGAAGGAATATTCTATCGCCCAAAAGGCTGATAGGCCCGAAGAAATGTTGTCTGTTTTGGACAAAATTATCTCAAAAGCCAAATCGGAACGACTTCACTATGATTTCTACAAGGCCGCGAGTCAAAAAGTAGAGGTTACTAGCAGCCGTGACTGGAAACAACGCAAAAAGTACGGTGAATGGCTTGACAATGAGGTTGATGAATATGCCGAACCGA
Organism: Bacteroidales bacterium UBA755; assembly: GCA_002297815.1. GTDB lineage: Bacteria > Bacteroidota > Bacteroidia > Bacteroidales > UBA932 > Cryptobacteroides. The sequence continues at coordinate 6,132 of DBKH01000039.1, forward strand.
TCGTGATGTTCCATCATTACCTGTCAAAAGTGACCCCAGCTTTTCTAACAGACTATGTCATTGTCAACAAAGCGCGACTCCAAACTGCCCGAAACAGTGCCTTTTACGGTGATGGGCTTGATGAGCTTTGGACCGGAATGGTGAAGGATGACTATGAATATTCCCTTTGGGTTCTGGCAATCATCAGGCGTTCGGAAAAAGCGATGACGCTTTTGGATGAATATGTCGGTGACGCTTATCCCAAAGCTGCTTATTTAGAGTACCGCAGGATGGCGGACAAGGATTATAAATACAATGATAAGGGCCGTGCTGAGAAGATGGCCGCTGCTCGTTCGTTCGAGGAGAAATATGCGGGACGTGCTATTTCTTTGTACGGCAAGGCTCTAGTGCTCAGAGGTCAGTTTGATAGTTTGTCAAGAGTTAGTGAAGCGTCCACGGCCCTTCGGCAAGCTCAGGGACCGGTGGCTTCGACAGGCTCAGCCACCGAAGCTGTCGAAGCCTCCTATAAAAGCCTTTACCGTGATTGCAGACAGGCCGAAAAGGAACGCCTTTCATATTCAAAAGGTATCGACAAGGAAATCGCTGGAAGAATCAATGATTTCAAACAGCTGATTGAGACCCTTGACAAAAAAGAGATTGGGATTTCTTTCGAGAATGGTGTCGCTGTCCTCACTCTTCGCAATCTGGCCAAGGTCAATGTGGATTTCGTCCAGGATGTTAAGGATGCCAAGCCATTGATCCGTAAATCCTTGACTAATCCAAAGAAGAGCTTCTACGTGCAGGACACAATCAAGTTAGAACTTCCAAAATGTGATGACGGGAGCTATATTTTCACGGCAAAGAATGGGAAGCTGTCCTCAAATGCTGAGTGGACAAAGAACACCTTGTCCGTTGCTGTGCGTACTGATAGCGAAAAACAGTGTTTCCTCGTGGCTGACTACATGACTGGAGAGCCAGTGGAAAAAATTGATCTTGAGCTCATTCGCTCTGGTAAGACAATTACATCAGTGAAGGATGTGCTTCTGTGTAATGACGGCTTTACACCGCTTCCAGAAGCTTTGACAGACAGTCTGAAAAATGGGGTAACAAGCTATTTGGTGGCATCTTTCAGGGGCAAGGACGGATTCTTACGTAAAACACATGAGCATTACATTTACGGTGGTTTGTCCGCTTCATCTGATCAGGGGGATTCATCTGAATCATACTGCGAGATTTTTACTGACAAGTCCGCCTACAATCCCGGAGAAAAGATTGAGTTCAAGGCTGTCCTCTATAAGGGTGACCTGAGCAGAAGTCTGCACACATTCGATTCCGGAATCACGGTGAAGGCCGAACTTGTCAACCCAGAAGGGAAGGTGGTAGCGGAAAAAGAGTTGAAAACCAATGAATATGGCTCGGTGGCCAGCTCGTTTGACGCTCCGTCAAGTGGGCGGAACGGGCGTTTCCTTGTAAGAATCACCGCGGGCAGTGTGAACTCATCGAAAGGAATCATAGTGGACGAGTTCATTCTTCCGACCTACAACCTTACTTTCGACAAGGTTGACAGGCTCTTCATTGCTGGAGACACAGTGGAGGTGAACGGCAAGGTGTCAAGTTTCAGCGGACACTCATTGTCTTCAGCTTCGGTGTCTTATTCCGTTGACGGACGTGGGAATAACTATGCATCGGAGAAACTGTCCTTGGAAGCGGACGGTTCGTTCACTATACGTTTCGCAACCGATGACGATGATAGTCCTGATTTCTTTGGCGTGACGGTTAAGGTAACGGATGCGACGGGGGAGACCAAGGAGTTTACCAAGATGCTGTCAGTGGTGAAGTATTTCAATCTTCTTGCTGATGTGACTAATGCTGCCAAAGGTGAGATAAGTCCCTCGGACGGTGAATGGCGCGGGACTCCTTGCATGGTCTCTGGCGGTAAGGCTGTGGTGTCGTTTAAGGCTCAGGACCTGATGGGTAATGAGATAGACACTCCGATAGAGATAGAATATTCATTGACTGACATTTCGGGGAAGAAAGTCGCTTCCGGGAAGACATTTTCTGGCAAAGAGGAGGAGTTTGTGCTTCCGAAGGCCGGAATGTACTTGCTTGATGCAGAAGCTGAAATAGTCAGGGAGGATGGCCGCAAGGTGTCATCGCTGAGGCAGCTTATGATTCTCCGTGTGGATGATTCCGCTACTTCGCTTGACGCGAAGGTCAAGAACATTTTCAAACTTGTCGGCTCCTGCTCTGATGGAACCTTACGTGCTGGAGAAGACATCAAAGTTCAGTTCGGTGTGGGTGAGGGACCTGTCTGGGCTGTGGTAGAATTGTTTGGAGACAAACGTCAACTTCTTGAACACAAGATGATTCATCTTGATGGCAAGGTTGGTGAGGAGGAATCTTTGACTGAAATTGTCTATAATTATAAGGCTGAGTATCCAGATGCTGTCAGGCTGGTGGTGTTCTACTTCCGTGATGGATCGAGATGCCTGTTTGATCAGGAGTTCAGACGTGAGCGAGAGACTCTCGATCTGCCGTTGGCATTCTCCTCGTTCACAGACAAGGCTTTGCCGGGTGCGGAATATTCATTGAATTTGAAATCAATTCCGGGTGTTGAGGCAGTGGTGACTGTGTTTGACAAAAGTTCGGAAGTGATCTTGGCTAATAATTGGCCTGTTGTTAGCTTGACCGATTTCGGAGCGGATGATGTGTTTGTCTCCAGTTCTGTGGGTGGAGTTCGTGGCCAGATGCTTTACTATGTGGGCTCGTTAGCTGGAAAATCCCTGAAAGACATAAAGGTTCGTGGTTTTGGCAGGAATCATGCTTCTGCCCGTGTGGCGGAAATTGAAGACGGAGTCCTCTGCGAGGAAGCGGCTGCTTCGAATTCAATGTACAAATTAGATGAGTCTGCGGATGATGTTGATGTCTCAGATTCTGACATCCGCTCGGATTTTTCATCTACTTTGGCTTTTGAGCCGTTCCTGAGGTCCGATGCCGATGGGAACATATTCATGAAATTCAGGACTTCCGACAGGCTTTCGACCTTCGTGGCTCAGGTTTGGGCGCACACACCAGACATGCTCAACGCTTGTGAACGCAAGGAAATGGTTGTAACAGTCCCTGTCAAGGTCTCCGTGGCGGAGCCGAAGTATCTTTATAAAGGTGATAAGTTTGTGCTTCATGCCACGGTGTCAAACAGTTCCGACAAGGAAGTGACAGGGATGACGGCTTTGCAGGCATATTCATCGAAGGATTATAAAGGCACGAAGCCGTTCGCTTCTTCCACTAAGAAGGTAGCTATTCCGGCTGGCAGTTCAGTGGAGGTTGCATTTGACGTCAATTCTAAGGGATATGATGAGCTTGGGTTGAAGGTGGTTTTCGCTGATGAGGCCAAGACTTTCTCTGACGGGGTGTTTGTCAGTTTGCCGGTTTATGATGCTAAGCAAACTTTGACTGAATCCCATTCTGCCGTGCTTCTTGCCGGAGCAGACAAGGCTTTGCTTATTAAGAGATTAGAGTCAGAGTTTAAAGGTACGACTTCTAAAGGTGCTGAGATTAAGGAAGTTGACATTCGTCAAATGGTTTTGAATGCAATTCCATCCAAGGTTGAGCCTAAGGGGAAGGATGTCCTATCTCTTACTGAGGCCTTGTACGTCCGTAAGGTTGCGACCTCTCTAGGGGCTGAAGTTAAGGCTGAGATGTCTGACGAGACTATTGTGGAGAAGATCAAGGCTTGCCAGAACGCTGACGGTGGTTTCGGTTGGTTCGAAGGCTTCCGTTCTTCTCCGACAGTGACGGCTGTCGTGCTGGAGCGTTTTGCAAAGATGCGTGATGCTGGCCTTGATAGTGGCAGATTGGATTTTGTGGAAGCTGCCAAGTGGCTGGATAGCAACCAGTTCCTTCATGGAGGTGCAATGCCTCGCTGGTGCGATTGGCTGTCAATGGAACAGTATGCCTACATTCGCTCCCTGTACTCATCTGTGCCGTTCGAGGTCTCTGTGCAGACTAAGAATGACAAGTCGGAATATGCTCGCAATTTCAAGGAGTTCAAGAAGTCGGTGAAGGACTATCTTGCTCCTTCTGCCAAGGATGGCCGGGGACTTGATGGACGAATTTTTGCTAAGGCTCGCAGGATTAAGACGTTAGCTAATCTTGTGAACAATGATGGAGGCTTTGCTTTGGCTTCCGCTTGGGGAATCAAATTCTCCGCTGAGTCCAAAATGAACCAGTCGATTGCCGCTGATGTTCAGTCGCTTCTTGAATATGCTGTGAAGCATCCTGACGGGGGATGGTACTATCCTAATGCTGTGATGCCGTTCAGGGGATTGCTTGAGAGTGAGGCTTATGCGCATGCGATGCTTTGTGATTTGTTGGCATCTCTGGTCGCTGAGCCTGCCGAAGCGCCGGCCCTTCGACAAGCTCAGGGACCGGCAGATCGTGCCACTGAGCCTGTCGAAGTGACTGCAAAGCAGGTCGCTGGCGGCATCCGTCTTTGGCTGATGCTCCAGAAAGAATCTCAAAAATGGAACGAGGATCCAGCCTTTGTCGATGCGATTAATTCTGTCCTTTCAGGATCGAATGACATTTTGGCTACCAAGGTTGTGTCGTTGACCAAGACTTACACTGTTCCATTCAGAAAGGTTGTTTCTGCTGGTAATGGTTTCTCCATCGAGCGTCATTTCTATAAGGAAGTGACTGGGGAGAATGGTAAAATAGGTAGGTTGGAAGTCTTTCCGGGCATGATACTGCATGTTGGAGATAAAATCACTGCTGAGTACAAAGTCTGGAGTCAGGAGAATCGCAGTTTTGTGCGCTTGGTTGCCCCTCGTGAGGCCGCTTTCCGTCCGGTCGATCAGTTCTCTGGCTCTTATGGATGGCGTTTCCGTCCACTGATGTCAATCGGTTGGTCTGTTACCCCTCAGGGTTATAGGGATGTCAAGTCCGACAGGACTGAGTACTGGTTCGATGTCTATCCAGAGGAGAGCACAGTCCTGACAGAGGACTACTACATCACTCAGGAGGGGACATTCTCGGCTCCAGTTGTGACCATTGAGTCGGCCTATGCGCCTCATTATCGCGCCAATGCGATGTTTGGCGGTGTGCTGAGGACTTCTTCTGCGAAGGATTTCAAGTAGCGGAAGGTTCTGATTGTCAGATCTCTCCGAAGGTCCTGCTTCGTGCCAGAAGACAGGCACCGACTGCTCCGGCCATGTCTCCTAACGTGGATGTGGCTATGTAAACATTCTGACTCATCAGCCTTAAGGAATATTTCCGGATTGCCAGTTCGGCCGGCTGGAGGAAATCATAGGGCTTTGCCTTTGACAAGGATCCACCAAGAATGACAGCCTCAGGATTGAACAGATTGATCAGTCCTGCTAGTTGATGTCCGAGTTCCATTCCGGTCTGGCTGATGAGTTCCATGCACAGAGGGTCTTCGTTTTCGGCAGCGTCAAGGATGTCTTTAGTCGTTATGGAGACCCTTTGGCTTACCATCCGTGACAGAACCGATGATTCCCCACTGTTGATTCGTTCGAGAAGTTTTCTGTGAATCGCACGTCCGGAGACCTCTGTTTCGATGCATCCTTTCTTGCCGCAGTGACACAGGACATTGTTGTCGTACATGTTCACGTGACCAAACTCACCGGTGTAACCGTTTTTGCCGTAGTATAGTTTGCCATCAATGATGATTCCGAGTCCGAGCCCCCAACCGATGTTGACAAACAGAACGTTCTTGTACTTCTGGTTGAGGCCGGTCATATATTCCCCGAAAGCCATGGACTTCGTGTCGTTTTCAATGTATGTCCGCACTCCGAATCTTGCGCTAAGTGTCTCGGCTAAAGGAGTTTCTCCCATGTCCTCAAAATGAAACGTGGATGAACTTGTGCCGTTGTGACTGTCCACTCGGCCAGGGATGTTCATGTTCGCTGCCACTATCTTCTCTTTTTGGTTTTTGTCCAAGGAGTTGATGAACGTGCTCACTCTTTGACAGATCTCATCCAAAGTCTCATAGGAGTTCTGGAAACGGAAGTCTTGGCACCTTTCGATTTTGATAATGTTCCCGGCAAAATCACTTAGAGCGATGTTTAAGGTGAACGTCCTCATGTCTATGCCTAAAAAATAGTAAGAGTTCAGGTCAAGCCCATAACGCACTGTCCTTCTTCCTTTTGTGTGCAGGCTTACTCGTTCTATTTCGTTGATGACTCCGTTCTCTAGCATTTCGGAGACATATTTCGAGACGGTAGTCAAGCTGTACCCCGTTCCGCTTGCGATCTCAGCGATTGTGAAACTACCGTTGTTCATCACATGGCTGAGTATGTTGTTGCGGATTGTTCCTTTTACAGAATGATCGTCTGTCTCTTTTCTGAATTGTTCCAACATTGCTATCGTGTCGTTTAGTGATTGCAAAGATAATTGAAATAAATTAGATATCCGATAATTCTGTCTAGTTTGCTATGAATTATTCAATATTTTGCATAAAAAGGCGGGCTATAATTTAATTATTTGTGATTAATAAATAGATAAATCGGACTAAATCGGGGGGGGTAGATGGCGTAAATATATTGAAATCTAGCAAGTTGTGTTATACTTGGGTGCGAGAGGATATATTCAAGGAAAATTTTTAATTCAATTTGATTAAATAATATTTGTAATAATAAAATTTGCAGCATAATTTTGCGGTCAGACCACATATACATAACTATCAATTTATGGAAAAGATTAAAGGACTTATAGACGCTCCGTTCACACCGATGCATGCAAACGGTGATGTGAACCTCGATCCGATTCCCGCCTATGCTGCCATGCTGGCGAAGAACGGTCTGAAAGGAGTTTTTATCAATGGCTCTTCAGGCGAAGGCTACATGCTTACTCCTGAAGAGAGGAACCAGCTTGCTGAAAAATGGATAGCTTCTGTACCGCAAGGGTTTAAGGTTATAGTTCACGTTGGAAGCTGCTGCCTTCGTGAAAGTCAAAGATTGGCGGCTCACGCTGCATCTGTGGGAGCATGGGGCATTGGTGCGATGGCCCCTCCTTTCCCAAAGATTGGCAGAGTTGAGGAATTAGTAAAATACTGCGAGACAATCGCAGCCGCAGCGCCTGAGCTGCCATTCTACTATTACCATATCCCTGCGTTTAACGGAGCTTATTTGCCGATGCTAGAGTTCCTGAAGGCGGTTGATGGGCGTATTCCTAATTTCGCGGGAATCAAGTACACCTACGAGAGCCTTTATGAATATAACCAGTGCCGACTTTACAAGGACGGAAAGTTTGACATGCTGCACGGTCAGGACGAGACGATTCTTCCTTCTTTGGCTCAGGGTGGAGCCCAAGGTGGAATTGGTGGCACAACAAACTACAATGGCCGTGAACTGGTCGGAATCATCGAAGCTTGGAACCAAGGAGACATCGAGTTGGCTCGCGAGAGGCAGAATTTCGCTCAGGCGGTGATTAATGTCATCTGTAACTATCGCGGCAACATCGTGGGCGGAAAGCGAATCATGAAGCTCATCGGCCTTGACCTTGGTCCTAACCGTGTGCCGTTCCGCAACATGACCGTTGAGGAAGAGGCTTCCATGAAAGCCGAGCTAGAGGCTATTGGATTCTTCGAGCGCTGCAACCGTTTTTAGTTTTAACTGAGTAACATTCAAACCTGACATGGAAGATAATAAGAAATATTTCTCCCATTGGGCGGCAAAATACAAGTCGGATCTGTTGGACAACATATTCCCGTTCTGGTTCGAGCATGGTGTGGATCGTGAGCACGGAGGGTACTACACTTGCGTGGACCGCGATGGAACACTGTACGATCCGACAAAGTCGGTGTGGTTCCAAGGACGTTTCGCATACGTTTTGGCGTACGCTTATAATCATATCGAGAAAAATCAGGAGTGGCTGGAGGCATGTCGAAGTGGGTTGGATTTCATTGAGAACCATTGCACGGACACGGATGGCAGGATATTCTTCGAAGTGGCCGCTGACGGGACGCCTCTTCGCAAGCGCCGTTACCTATTCTCAGAATGTTTTGCCGCGATTGCCATGGCAGAATATTCCTTAGCCACGGGAAATTATGAATATGCCCGTAAGGCGTTGGAGCTGTTTAATTTGGTGCTTCGCTATAAAAACACACCAGGACTTCTGACCCCAAAATACCTCCCAGCGCTGAAAACCAAAGGGCATTCTTTGTCGATGATTCTGATAAACACTGCTCTTATCATCAAGCAGGTGATTCAGGACGAGGTTTTGGATCGTCAGATTGAAGATTCCCTCCGTGAAGTGACCAGTGACTTTGTCCATCCTGAGTTTAAAGCTCTGTTGGAGACGGTTGGCCCTAATGGAGAGTTTATCGACACTGCAATCGGTCGCACAATCAATCCTGGGCATTGCATCGAGACCTCTTGGTTCTTGATGGAAGCTGCTCAAGCCAGAGGTGGGGACGAGTCTTTGGTGAAGACCGCTCTCCAGATTCTTGACTGGTCATGGGAATGGGGCTGGGACAAGGAATATGGTGGGATCATCAATTTCCGCGACTGCAAGGGCTTCCCTCCGCAGGATTATTCGCAGGACATGAAGTTCTGGTGGCCGCAGACGGAGGCCGTGATAGCCTCTTTGTACGCCTACAAGCTGACCAGTGACGAGAAGTACCTAGAGATGCACAGGATGGCTAATGACTATCTGTACGCTCATTTCCCAGATCCTGAATTTGGGGAGTGGTACGGCTATCTTCATCGTGACGGAACAGTGGCTCAGCCTGCCAAGGGCAACATATTCAAAGGACCGTTTCATATTCCTAGAATGCTTCTTAGAGCCCACGGACTTTGTGAGGAACTGATTGGAGGAGAATGATTTTATTGAGCTGATGGACCTTTTAACTCACATTACCACATAGAAACTAATTATCAATCATTTATTATTAATTCAAATGAGAAAACATTTTCTTTTTCTGATGGTGTCGTTCTTCCTTGTCGCCTTCCCTCTTTTGGCGGGAGCACAGGGACGAGTGACTGTCACTGGAAGCGTTAAGGACGCAGGTGACTTACCTGTTATCGCTGCTACAGTCTTCGAGAAGGGGACTACTAATGGCACAAGTACTGATGCTGATGGTAAATTCAGCTTCTCTATGACCAAAGGCGCCACTCTGGTTGTCTCATGCGTTGGCTACGAGACGGTGGAAGTCAAAGTTGTTGGTAACAAGACTAATTTTGACCTTGTTCTGAAAGAGGACGCTCTCGCACTTACTGAGGTTGTGGTGACAGGTTACGGTGGAACACAGCGCAGGTCAAAACTGACCAACTCCATTGCGAAAGTCTCAGAGGAGACATTCTCAGTCGGAGTGTTCGCCAACCCTGGCCAAGCCCTCTCAGGAGCTGTTTCTGGTTTGAGGGTTGTCAATACCTCTGGTAGTCCTAACGCGACTCCAAGCATTTCCCTGCGCGGAGGAACTAACTGGGATGGTTCCGGTGAGCCTCTGGTGATTGTGGATGGTATGCTTCGCGAGTCTGGTTTCCAGGACATCAACCCTGAGGACATCGCTTCGATGGACGTCCTCAAGGATGCCGGTGCGACCGCCATCTACGGTGCACGTGCTTCTAACGGTGTGATTTTCATCACCACAAAGAAAGGATCCGCAGGCCAAAGTCAGATCAACTTCAAAGGACGTGTCGGTCTGAACTATTACTATTCTCCGATCAAATTCCTTGACACAGAGGATTACCTCACCTACATGCGTAAGGCCTACAACGAGACCCCTTGGGCTGACAAAGGCATGCTTAAGGCTGCCCAGCCTTTTGGAACCGGAAACGTCTATGGAGAAGATGGTTCAAAAATGCTTTGGAACCTTATGGCCTATGATCCTAAGTATGACTTCTTGCTCTCTAAAGGCTGGAAGACAATGGACGATCCTGTCGGCAACGGTAAACTTATGTACCGTGACACCGATTTCAAGAGCTATAACATGAACAGTCCGGCTCTCACTCAGGACTACAATGTGAACATGTCCGGAGGAAACGATAAAGGTCATTATTATGCAAGTTTCGGCTACAACAAGATCGAGGGTATGCCGATCAATATGTACAACGAGCGTTATAATGTCCTATTCAACGGTGACTATATGATCACCCCTTGGCTGAAGAGCATATCTAGTTTCTCTTACAACAGAGGTAACTGGACTCCAATGCCTTATGGCCAGCAGGGTGAGGCTAACTACTTTGGACGTATCATGTCCATGCCGCCTACCTCCCGTTTCGAGGATGAGGATGGGAACATGCTTCTCGGTTCCAACTCAGGAGATGGCAACCAGTCCTACAATGCTGACAAGTTCTGGTACGACTACCAGCGTGACAAGTTCACGATCTCTCAGAATTTCGAAGTTTCACTCATGGAGGGACTCAAACTCAAGGGAGGTGCTTCATGGTTCCTCAATGAGACTGTGCAGGAATATATGATCAAGGACTACCGTACGAACGTGAACTCGTACAATAGGACAAGAACTACCTATGCAGGCATGAATAGGTATTTCTCACAGACCTACAACGCCACGTTGCAGTACGAGAAGACTCTCTTTGATGTTCACAACGTTGATGTCCTTCTCGGTACTGAAATCTATGACAGGGTTTATCGTGGATTCTCAGCTCAGGGACAAGGCGCTGCTACTGACGACTTTGCTGATCTTCAGCTTACTCTCAACGGAGAAGGAAAACGTGCTATTGACTCTAGCCATGAGCGTCAGCGCATTCTTTCGTACTTCGGACGTCTGAATTACGACTACGACAGCCGTTATCTCCTCAGTGCTACATTCCGTTATGATGGCTACTCCTCACTTCTTGGTGACAACCGTTGGGGCTTCTTTCCTGGTGTGTCAGCCGGTTGGGTGTTCGGACGCGAGAATTTCGTGACAGACAATCTTTCATGGCTTTCTTTCGGTAAGCTCAGAGCTTCTTACGGTTTGAACGGTAATGCTTCCGGTATCGGAGCTTACACTCTTCAGGGAGCCTACGCCAATGCTGACTCAAAGGGTAACAAGTACTTCTATAGCAGCAACGCTGCCTTCCGTATTTCAGCATTAGCAAATCCTGGACTTAAATGGGAACGCACCCGTACAGCTGAAATCGGTGTGGATCTCGGATTTCTCCAGAACAAGATCAACTTTAACGCTACGTACTATAACCGTCTTACCATGGATAAGTACGCTGATTTCACCCTCCCTTCAACTACCGGCTTCTCATCAGTCAAGAACAATAACGGAAAGTACCGCAACGCGGGTCTGGAGTTCGAGATTGCTGCGAAGGTTATGCGCAAGAAGGATTTCTCTTGGGATGTAAAGGCTAACATTGCCTACAACAAGAACAAGGTGGTTTCTCTTCCGGACAATGGCCTTCCAAACAATCGTCAGGGTGGAACCGAGATCTACACAGGAAGAAAACTTGCTGACGGAACTTACGAGACAATCTTCGTGGGTGGCTACCAGGAAGGACAGGAGCCTAACCAACTCACTGCTTACCAGTTCGAGGGTCTCTGGAGAAATGATTCCGATGTTCCTGACACCTACATTGACAGAAGTGGTACCAACTACAAGGGACTGACGATTTACTCCAAGGCTAAGTACGATTCTCTTACTGATGCCGAGAAGACAAAGGCTTGGTATGTTGGAGCCGGTGATGCCAAATGGAAAGATGTCAATGGTGACGGTGTTATTGATGCTCGTGATAGGGTAAAGATTGGTAACATGACTCCTCACTGGTTCGGTGGTTTCAACACCACTTTGAATTGGAAAGGCTTGCAGTTTTATGCACGCTTTGACTACGCTCTTGATTTCTGGACTTATGACCAGGCATCTCCTTGGTACGACGGTTGCGGTCAGGGTTCTTACAATGCCACCACGAACATCCTTGACTCTTGGTCTCCGGAGAACCCTAACGGAAAGTATCCTAAGTATGTTTGGGCTGACATTTTCGGAGTGTCCAACTACTTCCGCCAGAGCACATTGTATGTCTTCAAGGGAGACTATCTGGCTATCCGTGAGCTCTCACTCTCGTACTCTTTGCCAAAAGTGCTCCTTGACAAAACTTTCTTGAAGAATGTCACAGTCTCTGTTACCGGACAGAACCTTGGCTATATCACCGCGGCTCCGACCAACACTCCTGAAGTTGCCCGTTCGAATACTTATGCGTCAGGAGACGGTTATGGCTTGCCACGCACCATTCTTTTCGGACTTGATCTGACTTTCTAACGACCCTTAAACATTGAATATTAATATGAAACTTAAAAAGTACATACTCCTGTCTGCCATGACGATTGCCAGTTTGGGTGTCGTTTCCTGCAGCAATTTCTTGGACTTGACTCCAATAGATTATTACTCAGTTAATGCCTATTGGAAGAATGAGTCTCACGTCCAGTCTTACACTCACACTCTTCATTACGACTTGCGAAATGTCGCTTGGACTCACATGCTGACTTTCGGTGAGCTTCGCGGTGGTGGCCTTCGCATTGACGGTCTGTGCGTGGACGCGAGTGCGACAAACGAGATGAGTGTCGTTCTCAGCCTTCTTACCAAGGATCAGACCGGGGTCAGCAATTACGCTGATTACTACGGAAAGATTGTCAACATCAATCTCTACATCCAGAAAGTACAAGATGCTGACTATCTTACAGACAAGAAGAAAGCCTACTATCTCGGCATCGGCTATGGTCTTAGGGCCTTCTACTACTTCGATCTCTATCGCGCGTTTGGCTGGGTTGTTCTTCGTACGGATGCGGCTGTTATTGACGGCAATTACGATCCGGTGTCTCTTCAGGAGCCACAGTCATCTCCTAAGGTAGTGATGGATTTCATCAAGGCGGACCTCAAAGCCTCTTTGGACAATTTCGATGCTTCTGGAGTGACTGGTTTCACGGGTGGAATCGTTGGAGGTAGCAAAGCATATTGGAGCAAAGCTGCGACCGAGTACCTTAAGGGTGAGGTTTACCTCTGGAACTCCAAGGTGACCATTGGAGATAACGCTGCTGTCCCAAGTGACATCACTGAGGCTAAGACAGCTTTCACAAATGTCGCGACAAAATACGGTCTGAGCCTCCTTCCTACATTCTCTGACATTTTCTCGACTAAGGACAATAACGAGCAGATCTTCTGCATCCGCTATAAGGAGAATGAGGCGACAAACTATCTTAACTATTTCTGCTACAACATGACCACCGGTCGTGCGAAGGATTATACCTACACCGAGGATGGTGTCTCATTCAGTGAGGATCCGCTTCAGATGATTCTTGGCGTTCCTATGCGCTATGAGCATAAGACTGGCCTTTACCTCGCTTATGATCGCACTGACCAGAGGCGTGACGCTACTTTTGAAGGTGCTTACCAACTCAAGGAAGGTGCAACTGACCCTAAGGTTTTTGGCAATCTCGAACTTTGCGGTGTGTTCACAAAGAAGAACATCGGCCATGTCAACCTTTCGACTGGCCAGCGTGTGACTGACGGAGATTTCATCTACTATCGTCTTGCAGGCGCTTACCTTGCATTGGCTGAGATCGCCAACTTTGAAGGTGATGCTTCAAGTGTGAAGTACTACATGAACCTTGTCCGCCAACGTGCTTACGGTGAGAATTGGAATGAGGCTGTCTATGGATTCACTCCTGGAGACTTCAAGACCAATGAGCTTGCGATTCTCGCCGAGAAAGACAAGGAGATGGTTCAGGAAGGTCAGCGTTGGTACGATGTCAACCGTATGACCATCTCCAAGGGAGGAAAGCATCTTGTCTTCTGCCCTGAGGGAAGCGTAAGTGGAATCGTCCTTAAAGATGGGAAGATTCTCCCTGATTATGAGACTCCAACCCCGATCCTTAATGAGGCGACAGAACAATACAAAGTGTTGTGGCCAATCAACAAATCCCAGCTGGACAATGACAAGTCCCTTGTTCAGACCCCTGGCTACGATGAGGACGATGAGGATTAATAATTGGTTTTGATTTGAATGATTCCGGGGGAGTTGTACTCTCCCGGATATTTCCTATTTTTGCCCTATGATGAAGAAAATCTTGTGGTTTACAGCCTTGTCGCTGCTTTCGTTGACGATTTCAGCGGCTGACTCGTTGAGGGTGCACTGCCCTCAAATCCCTATCCTTTTGGATCGCATAGACAACATTCTGTTCCAGCTCCGTGTTCCGGATGCAAAACCGGGGGATGTTCTAGAATCCCTTACGATAGAGTTCGAAAATGGGACTGATCTTAAGTCAATCAATGAGTTGCGCCTTTTCTATTCAGGAACTGAGGCAGTTAGGCGCAGAGGGATGTTCTTCAGTCCTGTTGAGTACATCTCTGCTCATGATGTGTGGAACACTAGGTCCGCGAATCCGTCATATTCAGTGCTTCAAGAGCAGGCGGACCGGATAGGACGCAAGGTTGTGCTTCATTCTAAACAGAAAATGACCGGTGGCATCAATTATTATTGGATAAGCGTCAGAATGGATTCTAAGGCTTCTCTTTTGACAAAGTTGAATGCAAAGGTGACGGAGGTTGTGATTAATGGTGCTAAGACTCCAATCTCTGCCCCGTCAAACGAGATTGTCCGCCGTGTTGGGTATGGAGTACGTCATGCCGGAGATGATCATTCGAAGGCTTATCGAATTCCTGGCTTGGTGACAACCAATTCCGGAAGTCTTATTGGGGTTTACGACATTCGCTGGAACAGCAGTGTCGATCTTCAGGAACGAATTGACATCGGTGTGAGCAGGAGTATGGACAAAGGACAGACATGGGAGCCGATGCGGATTGCGATGTCTTTCGCAGACGTTGACGGTCTTCCTTCCGGTCAGAACGGGGTCGGAGATCCGGCTGTGTTGGTCGATGAGAACACTGGAACCATTTGGGCCATAGCTGTATGGACCAATGGGATGGGCAACGGCAGAGCATGGACGAACTCAATGCCGGGCATGGAACCACACGAGACCCCTCAGCTGATGCTTGCGCGTAGCGATGACGATGGCCGCACATGGAGCAAACCGATCAATGTCACCAAACAGGTGAAAGACCCTTCTTGGTGCTTCCTTCTGCAAGGCCCTGGACGTGGAATCACAATGCGTGACGGTACGCTGGTGTTTGCAATCCAGTTCATCGACAAGGATAGAATGCCGCATGCGGGAATAATGTATAGCAAAGACCATGGGGAGACCTGGCATATTCATAATCCTGCCCGTTCAAACACTACTGAGGCGCAGGTTGCCGAGGTTGAACCGGGAGTCTTGATGTTGAACATGAGAGACAACCGTGGCGGTGCACGTGCTGTGATGACTACCAAGGATTTAGGACGCACATGGACCGAACACGTGTCTCATAGGACGGCTTTGCGTGAGCCTGTCTGCATGGCCAGTCTGATAGCTGTCCCTGCGGAAAAGAACGCTTTAGGCAAGGATTTGTTGCTGTTCTCCAATCCAGACACTACTGACGGACGCTACAACATAACGATCAAGGCTAGTCTTGACGGTGGCGTGACATGGCCTTACAAGTTGTTGCTTGACGAAGGAAATGGATGGGGATATTCATGCCTCACTATGATTGATTCGCAGACTGTTGGAATCTTGTACGAGTCAAGCGTGGCTCACATGACATTCCAGGCGGTTAAATTGAAAGATATTGTCCGATGAGACTATTGCTATCATTCTGCATGGCTCTTTTAGCCATGACTAGTTGCCATAGGCATGACCAGAATCCGGTGCTTCTTCCTCTCCCACAGGAAGTGTCGTGGGCAAAAGGCACTTTCCATGGATGTGAAGTTAAACTGTGTGGAGAGTCTTCGGTGACTGAAATCGTTCGGGATTGGCTTGATGAGAGCGAAGTTGCCTGTTCGGAATCCTCTTCGAAGATAATAGAGGCCGTCTTGGTTGAACGAATCGATCAGGCTGTTATCAATCAAGACGAGGCTTACAAACTTTCAGTCTCGCCGAAATCCATTCGGATAGAAGCTGTTACTGAAAGAGGAGTCTATTGGGCAGTCCAGACATTGCGCCAATTGTCATCCGAAACGAAACGAGGGATGAGGCTCCCTTGCTGCGAGATAATTGACTGGCCGGCTTTCAGGATAAGAGGTTTCCTGCATGACACTGGACGGTCGTTTATTGAGCCAGAGGAACTTAAGAAAGAAATTGCTCTTCTTTCACGCTATAAGATTAACACTTTCCATTGGCATCTGACAGAGAATCAGGCATGGAGACTGGAAAGCAAGCTCTATCCGCAGATCAACTCTCCAGAGAGCATGACACGTCACCCCGGACGTTATTACACTTTCGAGCAGGTTCGTGACATAGTAGATCATTGCCGAATGCATCGCGTTCTTCTGATTCCGGAGTTGGACATGCCCGGCCATAGCGCTGCCTTTGTCAGAGCTTTCGGATGTGACATGCAAAGTCCCAAAGGGAAAGCGATACTCAAGGAACTGATTTCAGAAGCCTGTGAGCTATTCGCTGAAGTGCCTTATTTACACATAGGTACGGACGAGGTCCGTTTCACTGATCCAGAGTTCGTCCCGGAAATGGTCGCCTTCGTGCGTTCGAAGGGAAAGAAAGTCATCTCGTGGAATCCGGGCTGGGAATATGCTCCCGGAGAGATCGACATGACCCAACTTTGGAGTTACCGTGGCAAGGCTCAGCCGGGAATCCCGGCCATTGACTGCCGTTTCCACTATGCGAACCATTTTGACCTGTTCGGAGACATCGTGGCTCTTTACAATAGCCGGATTTATGACACCGAGCAGGGGAGTGATGATCTTGCTGGCACCGTTGTAGCCTTTTGGAATGACCGTAAACTGCCGGATGATAGGAATATTCTTGCCCAAAACGCGTTCTATCCGTACATGTTGGCCATCGCTGAACGCTCATGGCTTGGAGGCGGAAGCGAGTACTTTAACGGGAACGGTGTGATTCTACCGGACGATTCTAGCAGTATATTTAAGGAATATGCTGATTTTGAGCGTCGTATGCTTTGGCATAAGGATCATGCCTTTGCGGGAGAGCCTTTCCCTTATGTACGGCAGACGAATGTCCATTGGGCAATTACTGACGCATTCCCTAACCAAGGTGATCTGGCCCGCTCTTTCCCTCCGGAGGAAGGAATAGCGGAAAGCTACACTTTCGAAGGCAAGGAGTATGAAGTGCATCGTGCCACCGGAGCAGGAATATATTTGCGTCATGTTTGGGGAGCTACCGTGCCGGCTTTTTTCAAGAACCCAATGGAAAACAGCACTGCTTACGCCTACACTTGGGTATATTCCCCGAAATCTCAGGACGTGGGACTACTGCTTGAGTTTCAAAACTATAGCCGTTCGGAAAATGATTTGCCACCACCTGCCGGGCACTGGGATTTCAAGGGCAGCAGGATTTGGCTGAATGACAAGGAGATATTGCCACCGGTCTGGACAGGCACTCAGACCGAGAAAAATTCCGAGATTGAGCTTGGCAACGAAAACTGCACAGCCCGCCCTCCAATGCTTGTACATTTGTACAAGGGATGGAATAAAGTGTTTATGAAATTGCCTGTCGGTCGCTTTACTACACCGGAGGTAAGGTTGGTAAAATGGATGTTTACGGCAGTGTTCGTCACTCCGGATGGTAGCCACGCGGTAGATGGGTTGGTATATTCACCGGACAAAATTAAATAATTGATGATGAGACGATTGTTTTTAGCTTTTTTTGTGTTGCTGACACTCTTTCCGCTTGCTGCTCAGGAGCGGATCAAAGTTGCTTGTGTGGGCAACAGTGTTACCTATGGCTATACACTAAAGAACCGTGAGGTAGAGAGTTATCCGTCAAGGCTTCAAGAATTGCTTGGCAATGAATATGATGTCCGCAATTTCGGTCATTCCGGAGCCACGCTCATGCGTCGGGCCTATCGTCCTTACACGGAGCAACAGGCTTACCGTGATGCCATAGACTTTGCTGCGGACCTTGTCATCATCCATCTTGGACTGAATGACACCGATCCTAGGGCGTGGCCGAACTATCGTGATGAGTTCGTGACGGATTATCTTGCACTTATAGATGATTTTCGTAAGGCTAATCCAAAATGCAAAATCTGGATTTGCCGCATGACTCCGATCTCGCATCGTCATCATCGTTTCAAGTCCGGAACCCGTGACTGGTACTGGATGGAGCAGGAACGCATTGAACTCGTGGCTAGGGTAGCAGGTACGGAACTGATTGACCTTCAGAAACCATTATATTCACGTCCTGACCTTCTCCCTGATGCCTTGCATCCCAACGCTGAGGGTGCATGCATCATGGCGAACACGGTGTTCTCCGCTTTGACCGGGATTTACGGTGGGCTAAAGATGCCGGAAATCTACTCGGATGGAATGGTACTTCAACGTGATTGCCCTCTTCAGGTCAGTGGAACCGCTGATGCCGGGGAAAAGGTAACGGTCAAGATAGCAGGCCAGAAAAAGACAGCTGTGGCTGGCTCGGACGGGCGTTGGAGCGTCACACTCTCTCCTTTGACAGCAGCTACGGGATTGACTTTGAGCATCTCGACTCCGAATCGACGTTTGCAGTACAATGATGTTGCTGCCGGTGAAGTTTGGCTTTGCTCAGGACAGTCCAACATGGCGTTTAGGACGAGTTCAATGGATCCTCAGGAGCGTTCCGAGGCTCTGGCGACAGCGGAAAGGCAAGGCAAGAAAGTCCGCCTGTTCAACATGCGTGCGAGATGGCACACTGACAACGTGACATGGAAAAAGGAGATTTACGATTCGCTCAATCGCTTGCAGTATTTTCGTCCGGCTGAGTGGATGAATAGTTCTAAATTTTCAGCTGATGCCTTCTCTGCTGTGGGCCTTTCTTTCGGTCAGATGCTTTCTGATTCTCTTGATGTGCCGATTGGATTGATTATGAACGCAGTGGGAGGCTCTCCGGCTGAGTCGTGGATTGATCGCAAAACGCTAGAGTTTGAGTTTCCTGACATCCTGTACAATTGGTTGAAGAATGATTTCATCCAAGCATGGGTGCGAGAGAGGGCTGCATTTAACATCAAGGATGCTGAAAATCCTTTGCAAAGGCATCCTTACGAGCCATGCTATCTTTTCGAGGCTGGAGTAGAACCTCTAGAGCATTTCCCTATCAGAGGTGTGATTTGGTACCAGGGTGAGTCAAACGCCCATAACATCGAGGCCCATGAACGTCTGTTCCCGCTTCTTGTCCAGAGTTGGCGCTCCTATTGGGATAATCCGGACATGCCGTTCCTTTTTGTCCAACTCTCAAGTCTGAACCGTCCGAGCTGGACATGGTTCAGAGACAGCCAGAGAAGGTTGGCCGAGACCGTGCCTAATTGTGCTATGGCTGTGAGCAGTGATAGGGGAGACTCCCTGGATGTGCATCCTGTCCGTAAATTAGATGTCGGAAGACGTTTGGGAGCCCAGGCTCTTTACAATGTTTATGGGGACAAGAACATCGTTCCTTCAGGTCCAATGATCAAATCGGCTCACTTAAAGGGACGACATGTCGTGCTTTCGTTTGATTGGGCGGAAGGCCTTCAATCCTCTGACGGACAGGATCTCCGAACATTCGAGTTGGCTGGGGAGGATGAACAGTTCCACCCAGCAGATGCTATTGTTGATGGTTCGCAGATAAGGTTGCGCTGCGCGGAAGTTTTTGAACCTAAGTGGGTTCGTTACGCTTGGCAGCCTTTCACCCGCGCCAATTTGGTAAATGGCGCTCTTTTGCCAGCATCAACTTTCAGGATAAATGTTGAATAGATTGTTTTGTCGCAAGTAAGAAGCTGTTTTAATTTATTTGAAATGTTCTTTGA
>DBKH01000039.1:26031-37077 GCA_002297815.1 Bacteroidales bacterium UBA755
AACAAATCAAAACAGCTTCTAATTGTCCGCTTGTGAGAATCGAGTAATGAAAAATAACATTAAAGCTATGCTTTTAAGCGCTGTACTATTGTCTGGTTCTTGTTCGTCCTCTGAGGACGGGAGAATCTCATGGGGACGACTTCCGGATCTGCCGAATCCTCCGTCAGTCTCTGAATATTTATCAGTCCCACTGGGCGTTTCAGCTCCTTTCACGGGCCTGCTTGGAGAAACTCTGGTTGTGGCCGGAGGATGTAATTTCCCAGATAAGCCGGTAGCAGATGGAGGTTGCAAGCGTTTCTACGATGAGATTTGGGCTCTTGACCTGTCTGGGAATGCTAATGCATGGAAGCTTGTTGGTCATTTGCCGCGTGCGTTGGCCTATGGTTGTTCTGTGACAACTCCATCGGGAATCGTGTGTGTCGGAGGCAACGATTCTGAGCGAAGCTTTGCAGAGTGTTTCTCCCTTAGGTGGAGTGCAGACAGATCCGAAATCGTAGCTCATCCTTTACAATCTTTGCCATGCACGGTTGACAACTCCTCGACTGCATTTTCGTCAGGCAGTGTCTTTGTTGCTGGTGGAAACTGCGATGGGCAGCCTTCGAGGATGGTCTTTCGCGGAGATTTGAGCCCTGAAGGTGACAGCATCCAATGGAACAAGATGTCTGATTTTCCTGGACCAGCACGTGTTCAACCCGTCCTCGCGGCCATTGGGTCCGGTACGGATCTCCAAGTATGTCTTGCCGGAGGTTTCCAGCCAGGTGACAACAAAGTTCCACCTCAGATTCCGTCTAATGTCCTAGTCTGGAAAGAGAATGAGTGGACCGAAGTGTCATCTTTGCCGACTCTCTCGGATGGTTCTCCAAGAACTCTTACTGGAGGATGCGCTGTGGCGATGGCAGACAACTCTGTACTTTTCTTCGGAGGTGTTAACTACGATTGTTTTTTCGCTGCCGTGGATCGTCCGAGATGTATTGCTGAGGCCGAGGCCGCGGGAGATTCGCTGACTGTAGCAAAGCTAAAGGAAGAAGGCCGGGAGTATCTCAGACATGATGTTTCATGGTACAAATTTAATGACGATCTTTGGCTGTACAACATCGCAAGTGGTGAGTGGAAATGCTTGGGAACCAATGAGTCTCTTGCCCGCGCTGGAGCTGGTGCTGTCATTTGTGAGAACAATGTCTTTATCGTCTGTGGGGAGTTGAAGCCTGGAATACGAACCCCTCAGGTTAGTGTCGTGACAATTAACGAATAATATGGGACGTTTAGAAAAAAGTAAAATCTACCCGTGGGTGGTGGTAGGTTTGTTGTGGGTGGTGGCCTTGCTTAACTACATGGACCGCCAGATGCTCTCAACAATGCGTGACTCGATGCAGATAGACATCGCTGACCTGGAGTCCGCAGTCAATTTCGGAAGACTTATGGCCGTGTTCCTCTGGATTTATGGCCTGATGAGCCCGGTGGCTGGAGCAGTTGCTGACCGAATCAGTCGTAAGTGGTTGATTGTAGGAAGTCTGGGCGTTTGGTCAACTGTCACTCTGTTGATGGGATATTCCTCCACCTTCTCTCAGATTTATTGGCTCCGAGCTTTGATGGGAGTGAGTGAAGCCCTTTATATTCCTGCAGGACTGTCGCTAATCGCAGACTATTTCACCGGTTCGGCCAGAAGCCTTGCCATTGGAATCCACATGACCGGACTTTATGTAGGACAGGCAGTTGGCGGTTTTGGAGCCACAGTTGCCTCTGCATTTTCGTGGCAAACCACATTTCATTGGTTTGGAATAATCGGCATCGTCTATGCCTTCGTCTTGATTCTGTTCCTTCACGACAAACGCCGTGAGCCTAGTGTGGATAATTTGTCAGAGGAAAATCCTAAACGTGAGCCGATCTGGCGCAGTTTTGCCTTGATCTTCTCGAATGTCGCCTTCTGGGTCATCCTCTTCTATTTCGCATCATCCTCTCTTCCAGGTTGGGCGACGAAGAACTGGCTTCCGACTCTATTTGCAGAAAACTTGAATATCCCAATGTCACAAGCTGGGCCAATCTCAACATTCACCATTGCGTTTTCTTCTTTCATAGGAGTGATGATTGGAGGCCCACTTTCAGACCGTTGGGTGAAACGCAATCTGCGAGGTCGCATCTATGTCAGCGCATTAGGCATGGCCTTGATGATTCCTGCCTTGGTTCTGATCGGTTTGGGGAATAGTATGGCTGCCGCAGTTGGGGCCGGTCTTTGCTTCGGAGTCGGCTACGGAATGTTCGACACCAACAACATGCCGATCCTTTGCCAGTTCGTTCCGTCTCACCAGAGGGCTTCAGCTTACGGATTGATGAATATGACAGGCGTTTTTGCCGGTGCAGTCATCACCAAGACTCTGGGCCATTGGGCCGAAAATGGAAATCTAGGTGTTGGTTTCGCCCTGATGGGAGCCCTGCTTGTGCTAGCTCTCTCTATGCAATTGATAATTCTTAGGCCCAAAACAGACAATATGCTGTAAGTTATCGAACCAGAATAAGTTGCCTCATTCTCGTGTTTGGGGCAACTTGTTTTTTACGCTTGACATGCCGCCAGAGATGCGTAGAATTGCGAAAAAAGCTCAAAAAAACTTCAAAAAAGTTTGCAGTAATCAAAAAAAGTAGTACCTTTGCATCACCCAAACGATAAGGGACAACGCTTGGGAGCTTAGCTCAGTTGGTTCAGAGCGTCTGCCTTACAAGCAGAGGGTCGGGGGTTCGACTCCCTCAGCTCCCACAAAGCCTCTTCAGATTTTCTGAGGAGGTTTTTCGTTTTTGCTATCTTCCCCTTTTTTCTCGCTGTCCCCTGATTTCGGACCAAGTCCAAAACCCTGTGTTAAATAAGTATGTACCTTTGTGGAAACATTACAAAAGGCTTTCAGTCACATGCCGAATCTGTGTCGTTGGAATTCGGACTGGACTGAAAAACTTAATGGCAAAAGTACAGGCTTTTCATGGGAATGCGCCTTCCATGCGCTTCGGATGGGTTTTGACGTGAAGGCGTTCCGTAAATCCGCACCTACATCATCACGAGGCGACCGCTATAGAGGCCTGCCTCAGCTTGTACCCTGACTCGAGACCTCAAGGCACATAGATACGGGTTGACATTTCGGTGTCGGTGGGAATTGACGACATTATTACACTATAATGTTGTTCAAAACCGACAAATGGAGGGATTCGACGACACTTCGCGGCATAATTGTCGTTCTACCTCTCCACATTTAGTCTGTATCAAGGTAGGTGTAATTTGTAAATCATTGTTTTCAAATTGTTTAACCACTTGTCTTTAGCGATTTAACACCCAAGGCAAGGTGCTAACTATACGATAATTAATGTGTTATACGCCACTCATTGACACTGAGCATGCTGCGTTTGGCCATAGAGTGATGATACTACTTCTCATGAAAATGAAGCGATTTACCTTGCGTTGGCAGCCGTTGCTTGGAGGGCATGGCGGCCCTTTACCCGGACAGGGCGCGCGAAGCGCGTAGGCCGCCATGTCCTCCAAGCAACGGTGCCCCTAACCGAAGATAGCAATGACAGCGTCCACCAACGCTAAAGACAGGTAATTATTAATGACTATCACAAAGACAATTGTAATGTTCCGTCTCAAATAGTTATATTTGCATATTCAAAATTATTTTTCGCCATGCGTAAGATCATAATCCTATTGACAGCCGTGATGCTGTGCATCTCTTGTTCTGAGCAGTTCAACGCTGCCTACCTTCTTTCCGGTGGAGCCAAGGTCGCTCAGGCAGCGACATTGTCTGATGCTCAGATTCAAGCCTATGTCGGGCAATATGTGCAAAAACTGGATTCTGAGAGCACGGTGCTCCCTGAGACAAGCCCGTATGTCAAAAGGGTTCGGAAGATGACTTCAGGAATTACATCTGTAAATGGTATTCCGCTGAATTTCAAGGTTTACAAAACCAACGAAGTCAATGCTTTCGCATGCGCGGACGGAAGTGTCAGAATCTACTCCGGCCTGTTGGATGCCATGACCGATGATGAGGCTTTAGGAGTTGTGGGCCATGAAATCGGACACGTTGCCCTCAAACACTCCAAGATGCAGTTCAAACAGGCCCTCCTAACTTCTGCGCTAAGAGATGCCGTTGTCTCCACAGGCGGGACAGTTGCCGTCCTCACTGCTTCACAGCTAGGTGATCTTGGAGAAGCCTTGATGAGCGCTAGCTTCTCCCGTAAGCAGGAAAGTGCAGCGGATGACTACGGCTATGATTTCCTTAAGAGTGCCGGTAAGAATCCTTGGGCCATGGCAATGGCCTTCGAAGAACTTCAGAAGATGGCCGGAGGAGACACCGCCTCAGGAACACAAGCCGCGTCAGGCTCTTCTGTGGGGCAGTTGTTCTCAACACATCCTGCCACATCGGAACGAATCTCCAGAATGGCGGCCAGAGCTACAAAGGATGGCTTCAAGAGACCAACCAAGAAATAATCATTTGTTTTCTTCTATTGAGAAACCGACAGACACACTGTTCCCTGCTTCATCTACGGCAGTGACAGTGTGTTTTCCAATGGATGGAATCAAGGTAATTTGGTGAATCATCTTGGTTTCCCCAACATATTCATTGTCTAGGTGCCAAAAGACAGTGGTCATCGGCTTTCGATGCGCAAGGTTAAATGTCACCCCTTGAATTGTGCCATCCAATTGACGCGGAATGAATAGCTTAGCTCCGTTTTCGGGATAGATGAACTCCATCGCTGAAGAACTTTCCTGATGAGGAGGTAGGGGAGAATATTCAGGATGATGTTGCTTGTAGTACCACTCCATCGAAGGAGGTAGCACGAACACCTTCTCTTCCCCGATTGTCTTATGGTATGGGCACGGCTCGCTTTTGATAGCCTTTTTAGGAAGTATCAATGTGTCTGAAAGATCGCAGTTTACACTTTTAAGATGTCCCGATTTAGGGCAGACCTCGGCAACGATGTAGTCTCCGTAGGCGGGTTCTTTGAACCAACCATTCCTTGAATATGCCCTGTCATATTCTGTGCTGGGCAGAAGGTTGAATATGTCAAACATCACCGGTCCTGCTGCCCTTGCACCAACTAGTCCGGGCACTCCCTGACCCTGAGCGTTTCCTGCCCAGACGCCAACGGCATAGTCTGGTGTCACCCCAACAGCCCAAGCGTCCCTAAATCCATAACTCGTTCCTGTCTTCCAAGCCACCTTCTTTACTGAGCTAACTAATCTCCAATCTATTTCGTCTGGGCGGTTGACTTCTTTTAAAGCCTCGAATGTCCACCAAAGGGCGCATTTGTCTGTGAGTGGAAAGCCGTAGAGTCTGTCACCTTTCTTCGTTTGTGACGAGTCTGTAAGTTGATAGGATGCAGACATTTTGGAATATATTGAAGTGATCTCCCCCAGCGAGCCTTCCGCCCCACCCAGAATTAGGGATAGCCCATAATGAGAAGCACTTTGCTTCAGTGTAGTCATGCCTAACTTTTTGAGTATGTCCATGAACTTAGGAACTCCGAAACGTCTAAGCATGTGGACAGCAGGGACGTTAAGTGAACGTGCAAGAGCCTCTGCCGCTGGCACAGCTCCATTGAACTGACGATTATAATTTTGTGGGGAGAATCCGTTGAGGTTTATCGGAATGTCAGGAAGCAACGTGTTCGGCAGAATCTCACCTTCCCCAAGCATGGCACAGTACAGTACAGGTTTCAGGATGCTGCCTGTGCTTCTTGGAGAGCGTATGATGTCTACTTCGCTTCCTGGACGTTTCCTTGAAGGATTTGCGTTGCCGATGTAGGCAAGGGTTTCTCCGGTGTGTACATCCTGGACGATTGCTGCCAGATCTTCGATTCCTGACCGGGATAGTTCCTCATTCCATTGATCGGCTATGATCTGAACCTGTCTCTGAAGGTGAATGTCGATAGATGTCCGGATTCGTTTCCCTTGTGAGGTTTTCCAGTAATATTCAGTAAGGTGATGAGCCTCCTGTGGAAGGGCCTTGGGCTCTGAAGGTAAAGGCTCGTCACAAGCTAGCTCAAAATCCAAGGAGTCAAGATACCCATCCTTAAGAAGGATTCTTAGAAGACGATTCCTTTTAGCCAAAAGGCTGTTCCTGTTTTTGCCAGGGTGAATCTCAGACGGGGAGTTCGGCAACACGGCTAAAGTTGCTGTTTCTCCCCATGACAGCTCTTCGGGAGGGCGACCGAAGTAACGCCACGAAGCTGCTTCCAATCCGACAACATTCCCACCGAACGGAGCGTGCGAGGCGTATAGCGCGAGAATCTCATCTTTGTCGTAGCTGAGTTCCAAACGTGTCGCCAAAATCGCCTCAATCAGTTTTTGCCCGATAGTTCTTTCCTTTCCTCTTGACATTCTGATTACCTGCATGGTAATAGTGCTTCCTCCGCTTGTTACCTTGCCGGCCTTCAGATTGCCGATAGCTGCCCTGGCAATCGCTACGGGGTTTACACCGTGATGGAACGCAAACCAACGATCCTCAAACTCGATCAAAGCAATCTTGAATTTTTGAGGTACCGAATCTGACGGAGGGAATCTCCATTGACCATCTCTTGCAATTCTCGCCCCCATCAATTCACCGTTCCTGTCTGTCACAACAGTGGAATAGCTTGTACTTTTGAATATGTCCTTGGGAAGACAAAAGAAATACACAATCACAAAGGACATGGCCAAAGCAAAGATGACATGTCCCTTGGATGTTTTTTTGAATCCTCTCCTAAAGTGTTGGAGCAAATTCTTGAACATGGCCTATTCCGTGACAGTCGCGGTGCCGGAAGCCGTGTTTGCGTTAATGTGCGAATCGTACATGGCCTCGCACTTGACGGCAGGAAGGATGTATTCCCCTTGGTAGGAAGCATGCATTTTGACTCTGAATGTCTTTCCGGCCCCTTTTGCAAGATCGAAGAACCAACATATTCGATCATCCCTTATGTCAAGGTGGCTGTAGGAGGCATTAGCTGACTCACCTCCGAACAATCTGTCGTTGATGATTTCCCAGCCGGACGGAATCATCTCCGTCAATGCAAGATTATTGTAATCCCTTGTTCCACTAGTGTTTGCAACTGTGATAGTGACGGTGAAATCTGAGCCTTGCGGAATGCTACGAGGATTCAATGCCTTCCCGTTTTCCGCAGTATAGACTACTCTCAGGCTTAGCCCATTGGACTTTGCCTCAACCTTATCCACATATTCCGGAACTGTTGATGTTATGAGAGTGGCGTAGATGCTACCGTCTGTGTTGTTCGTGACATCAACGTCCCCGTTTTGAGGGTCGAGCGGAGTAGATTTATTGGCTTTGGTTGTCTTGACGGAGATGATGTTTTCGCCTTGTTTTATCTCGGCTGAAAGGGTCCCCGTGCCAACCTCTCGCGCCAGCCTCTTCATTGCATTTGTGGCAAATGCTGCCTCCTGGGTCATGTACCATCCGTTGGACATGCTTCCTGCAACTTCTTGCGCAAGGTCCATCGCTGCTGGGATGTCATCAGTCAACACCAAAGCTTCAATAGCTATTGACTTGTCTCTTGTCGGGGAACCAAAAGTCTCAACATTGGCAGAAGCTTCGGTAAAATTAATCCGGAGCTTTGAAATGATTTCGGTGGCCACTGTCTTCTTCCCTGAAAGAGCGTAGGTTGAAGCTAACATCCAACCTGCTTGATCGGAAAGGGTTTCACTCTCTTTCAATCTGTTCATCGCCCCACTTTCCATCTCACCGTTCAATGCCATGGTGTAAAGCCTGTAGGCCTGATTGAGATCTCCTTGAGCAGCGTTGTCTGAATTTCGATAATCCTGAACATTCCTCTTTTGGAATCTTGTCCAACTAGCAAGCACACCCTTGCTGACTGTGAACCCATTTTGAGCAGCAGTGATCATGAATTGACCGGCCATAGACGTGACCCAACTGTTAGCGTCAGGGGAGCCAGGCCAGTAGGAGAATCCACCGTTACCTAGCTGCCTCTGATAAAGCTGTTGGAGAAGGTCTGGAATCATGTTGTCAATCTCTTTCTGTTTGTCTTCTGTCAACATCCCCTTCACAGAGAGGAGGCTGATTCCCTTTGATGCAAGCTGCTCAGTGCAATTGTAATTGTAATTCTTGAAGAAATTGAATATCCCTCCGCAGTCCACGGATGGGAAACCGGTGAGCTCAAGAGTTGCCCATTGTCCTTCACCAGAAGTGAATGGGGTGAAGTTGAGATGCTTCGTTGCACCTTTCGCGATTTCTGCTTTTATGATTGAGACTACCGGTGGATTTGATGTGCGTACTTCAAGGGTAATCTTTTCTGAGGCCTTATGTCCATTGCCAGTCGCAGTCACATGCACAGTCGCAGTCCCTGTCCCCGTGGCCTCAAGATTGAATTTAAGGAGTTTATCTCCATGTTTACTGAAAGACACATTCGCTTTAGAGTCTCCGTTGATTCTTACCGGTCCTTCAGTTTTCACGCTGATTTCAGCGTTATTCACTCCGTCTTCAAGTACGAACACATTGACAGGCATGCTGACTTTTTCTCCGACACCGATGACTCTTGGCAAAGATGGTAGAATCATCAGAGGAGAACGGACTGGAACTGTTTTTTCTGCATTACCGTAGGAGCCGTCTTTAGCCGCCACCACCATGACTCTGACGCTGCCTACATACATAGGAAGCTTGAGACGGTGGGTCGCTGTACCGCTTTGCAAAGTGAATGGGCCTAAATATTTGACGACAGCATTGAATCGATTGTCTTTCTTTGCCCCAACAATGAGATTCTCGTCTCCGCCAATGCTGAACATAGGCGAGAATCTTCCGCTGTAGGCTCCGATGACCTCATCGTACAAATCCCAAGTGCTCACACCAAGAGCTTCTCTAGCGTACATCGCTTTCCAAGGATCTGGAGTCTTGAAAGCAGTAAGATCCAGAAGTCCTTCATCGACAATGGCAAGAGTGTAAGTCATAGGCCTGTTCTTCTTCTCCTTGACTTTGATCGTGAACTCCTCTTCAGGACGAAGGACGTCAGACATGCTGATCACAGGCTCAAGATGAGTACTTTCATCGTTGACCATAACGGGACGTACTCCATAAAGCCTTATTGGCAGGTCATTTCCAGACTTCTCATGAGGCTGGATCAGAGTGACATGAACATAGAAGTTAGGAGCCATTTCTGGAGTAATCTTGAAAGAGTATGCTACATCTCCTTCTTCAGATGTCTTGACCCAATTCCTAGAAATAACTTTCCTAGAGTTCTCCAAAGACACAAGTGCATGGCCCTTTGACGCAGCAGGAATATATACTGTCGCGGTTTCTCCTACATTGTACGATTCCTTGTCGGTTGTGAAAGACAGCATCGAGAGAGCGTCTGGGTCGGCCTTGGATGAACGTCCCCTATAGGCAGGCCAATCCACATAGACAATGTCTCCGCTGACATGTCCGCTTTCGGTGTCAGTGACAAGAACAAGGTACCGTCCCCATTCAGGGTAGTCAACCCTGAATGGAATGCCACCGTCTTTCTTTCCAGACATTAAAGTGCCGGAGGCAATGACTTCGGCTGTCGGACTGTTTACATAAGAATCCAGACTTTCACTTCGACTTTCCCACCACCAGCTCCACTTCATCTTGTAGATTGAATATTTCAGATTGTGCCCGGAGACTCTTAAGCCGTTTTTGTCAACAACGGCCACGTTGATTGTGTAGTCAGTGTCAGTCTCTAAATACATGCTGTTCCCAGTAGAAGGAATCTTGACCCCAACGTATGATGAATATGGGGAATAGTTCAACGACAATGTGTTGAAACTCACATCTCCACCTTGTTCTTCGACAGAAGTTGTTATGTCAGCTCTGAGCATGCCAGGAGCGTTATCTGCGGATGGTAAATTGATGTTTACCTTGGCATGGCCTTTCAAGTCAAGCCTAGTGTCAACTAGTTTGTGCTCGCTTGATGTGAAATCAGAAAGTGGGCAGTTGAATGTGTAACCCTCGAATCCCTTGAATGTTGATGGACCTTTGCGGAGAACCATGTTAACCTTCGCTTTGAGACCGGACGCTGCAGGTCCTGTTAGCCAATTGGAAGTGAGGTTAGCGTTGACATTGTGTCCTCCTTCCAGTATATCGGAGCCGAAGTTCACTTCAATCTTCAGCCTGTTCGGCTTGATGCTCTCGATTCTTAACGGTTTGTGGAAGGTAGCTCCTCCAACTTTGAAATAGGCGTGCCATGTCCCGGTTTGGTCATCGGTCTTTGTCTGGATGGCGAATGAATAGAATCCATTCTTCCCGTTACTGTTGATCTGCTTGGTGTAGAACTGCCCTTGTGGGGTATAGACTTCCATCACTGTCGGGTGAGTGTCGGGGATCCTGTTTTCCTTGTCTTCCAGAATCATGGTGACATGAAGGGTGTCTCCCGGTCTCCAGACTCCTCTTTCTCCATAGATGAAAGCCTTAAGCCCTTTTTTAAGTAATTTACCTCCGACATCGAACCGGCTTAAGGATTTTTGCTCTCCCTCAGTCACTTTTAGGTAACTGGTGGAGCCCCCTCTTTTCGCTACCACTACGAATGGTTTTCCAGTAAGGGTCACTTCTGCCATTCCGTCAGTTCCCGTTTTGGCGTAGCCGATCTCCTTAAGTTGGTAACTATAGACGTAGAGTTCTGCGTTGAACACAGGATCAGTTGAGAGTATGTCGCTGACACTGACCCAAATCCGGTCGCCTCCAGAATACTTCGCGATGACTCCGAGGTTTGATGTCAGCAGATTGATGGCCGGGAATCTTCCATCAGACATGTAGTAGGTCGGTTTCTGAGGATTGTCTCTGTCCTCCCAAGAGAAACGATTCCAGTCGTAGAAACTTTCGTAGTAGTCTGGGTAAGGTTTGTCCCATTCTTCGTCATCTTTCTCGGTGATTCTATCTGATGAGAGACTTACCATTTTGTTTGAAGGCGAGCCGCTTTTGAAGGACTCCGCTTTGCCGTACAGAGAATATTCCTGCTTAAAAGAAAGCCTTATTCTGTAAATCGCCCCCGGTTCTTGTTTGAAAAGCCCGGAAAGGTCTATTGAGTAATCCTGCCATTTGTGCAGAT
>DBKH01000078.1 GCA_002297815.1 Bacteroidales bacterium UBA755
GTTCGACCGCTTCTTCCAAGGAAGATAGCGGTGCTATCTGACTGAAGAAGCGGGAAGAAAATGAAGATTTTATCACCTCAAAGAACATTTCAAATAAATCAAAACAGCTTCTTAGTTAGTTGTATAAAATATGAACTTAAAAGGAAAAACCGTGCTTATCACCGGAGGAGCCTCCGGGATAGGCAAGATTATGGGGAGCATCTGCCTGGAGAAAGGTGTGGCCAATCTGGTGATCTGGGATGTCAATCCCGACAACATCAGAAGGACGGAAATCGAACTTTCTGGAATACCAGGCAGTGGAGCCAATCGAACAGATGCAAACAACGCGGACAGTCCGCAAACACTGGGCAGCGGCAATAAGGACAGAATCCATTCCTATCAGGTAAACTGCGCGGATGCAGATGCCGTTGCGGAGACCTATTCAAAGGTCATCAACGAGGTAGGGCAGGTGGACGTTCTTATTAACTGTGCTGGTGTTGTCAGAGGCAACAACACATTCGACAAGCAGACTGTAAAGGACATCAACCTGACGATGGACATCAACGCGACCGCCCCAATGTTGGTGGCGTTACAGGTACTTCCGGATATGATAAAGAGGAATAGCGGCTGCATCTGTACGATAGCATCTGCAGCTGGAATGCTCGGAGTTCCTAAGATGTCTGTCTATTGCGCAAGCAAATGGGCGGTGATCGGTTGGACGGAGTCTATGAGGATTGAACTTAAACTTGCGAAAAGCAAGGTCAAGGTTATGTCCGTGGCTCCGTACTTCATCAACACGGGGATGTTCGATGGAGTGCAATCCAAAATATTCCCTATCCTAAAGCCGGATGCTGTGGCAAGAAAGGTCATCAAAGCCATCGAGAAGGGCAAAAGCTTCAAGGGAATACCGTTCCCGTACCACTTCATCAGGTTTTGGCAAGGGATATTGCCGCTCGCGGTCTTCGACTTCATCTTTGGCAAATGCTTCGGAGTCTATAGCGTAATGGATCACTTCACAGGACGCAGGAATATTCAGAAAGAGGCTCTGAATATCAAGGGGAAATCACTATCTTTGAGGCGAGATATTCATAAAGCATCATGATGTTGGAAAATACTTCGGTTGAGAGGATAAAGGAGATCAGGGGGCGGCAGGAACGCTTTTTCAGGAGCGGGGCCACCCTTGATGTGAAATGGCGGTTGGAGCGGCTCAAGGCGTTCGAGGCGGCTGTGCGCAAATGGGAGAAGCCGCTGTGCGAGGCCCTGTGGACGGACCTGCACAAGTCCTACGAGGAGGCTTATCTGACAGAGGTCAGCATACTTCTCGGAGAGATACGCAGCCATATTCATAACATCAGGAAATGGAGCAGGCCGCAGAGGGTCCCCACTCCGCTGAAGATGTTTCCGTCACGAAGCAGTATCATCAGCGAGCCGCTTGGCACAGCGCTGATCATCTCACCGTGGAACTACCCAGTGCAACTGCTTCTTACTCCGCTCGTCGGGGCCATCTCTTCCGGTTGCACAGCGGTGCTAAAGCCATCGCCTTACGTCCCGAACGTCTCCAGAGTCACCCAACAGATGATCGAGGACACTTTCAGCGATGAATATGTCACCGTCGTCCAAGGAGACCGCAACGTCAATTCAGCTCTGCTGGAGGAACGTTGGGATCTGATCTTCTTCACAGGAAGTCCTGCGCTAGGCAGGATCGTGATGGGAGCCGCAGCGAAGAACCTCACGCCTGTAGTACTTGAACTCGGTGGAAAAAGTCCGTGCATCGTGGACAAGGACGCTGACATCAAGGTGGCAGCGAAACGCATTGCTTGGGGGAAGAGCCTCAACGCTGGGCAGACCTGTATAGCTCCGGACTATCTGATGCTTCACGAGGACATCAAGGACTCGTTTCTTAAAGAATTGGGAATCAATTTCAAGGCTCTCCTTGGAGAGAATCCTCAGGAGACAGAACACTTTGTCAGAATCGTCAACGACAAGGCATTCGAGAGACTACAAGGCTACCTTAAGGACGGACAAATCGCTTTCGGTGGACGCACGGACCGCAGCGACAGGTATTTTGAACCGACGGTGCTGGATGGAGTCTCCTCAGACTCAGCGGTGATGCGGGAAGAGATCTTCGGTCCGATCTTTCCAGTGCAGACTTTCAAAGACATCGACGAGGTGATCTCATTCGTCACATCAAGGGAGAAGCCGCTGGCTCTGTACTATTTCGGAAGCCAAGGGGAGCACGTCCTGAAGTACACTTCCTCTGGCGGAGCATGCATCAACGACACGATAATGCACATCGCCAACGAGAATGTTCCGTTCGGAGGGGTCGGGAACTCAGGGCTTGGCAGCTACCACAGCAAACGAAGCTTCGACGCGTTCACGCACTACCGGTCCGTGGTATCGACACCTACGTGGCTCGACCTCCCGTTCAGGTACATGCCGTACAAGTTTTTCAAGGTTGTTAAACGACTGCTTTAAACCATTAAAGCAATATCTTGTCAAATGAAGAATAAGAATTTCATAAGACTAATATTGCTCTCATGAACAGAACATCTGAATATTCCCTTACGGTCGTGGTTCCGGTCTTCAATGAGGAGGACAACATCCACAATCTGGAAAAGGCTCTGTCTGAGTTCATTCCGCATAGCAAAGTACCTACTTGTGCGCTGTTTGTGGACGATGGTTCGAAGGATGGCAGCCTGAAACTGATCCAAGAGGTATGCTCCCGGAACAATGACATATTCTACATCAGTTTCAGGAAAAACGCTGGCCTCAGCGCAGCCATAAAGGCAGGATTTGACTATGCTTTTTCTGAATATGTCGGCTACATGGACGCTGACCTTCAGACCACTCCCGATGACTTCAATCTCTTGCTGGACGGAATGAAAGACCACACCTTGATGACCGGCTACAGGGCGAACCGCAAGGACACAGCGTTCAAGCGGATCCAGTCCAAAATAGCCAACGGATTTAGGAATATGATGACTCACGATGGGGCAAAAGACACCGGTTGTCCTCTCAAAATCATCCGCACGGATGCAGCGAAGAAGATTCCGATGTTCAAAGGGATGCACCGGTTTCTGCCGGCCCTGATTCTGCTTCAAGATGGCGGCAGTTTCGGTCAGGTGCCTGTTAGGCATTTCCCGCGCACCGCGGGGACATCCAAATTCCATCTCTGGAACAGGCTCTGGGGACCGTTCGCGGACTGCTTCGCCTACCGTTGGATGAAGCCACGATACATCAATTATTCAGTCGGCAAAAGCAATGTCGCTGAACGGAACTAATCTTCAGGAATATGTTTGAAAACATTCCCACCTGGCTTACCCTCACACTTGGATTCTCGGCTCAGACATTCTTCGGACTGAGGACCGCGCTCCAGTGGCTGAAATCCGAGATGGCGCACAAATCAGTCTCCCCTATTTCGTACTGGATATTCAGTGTGATAGGAGCGTGTCTGATGTTCATCTACGGAGTCCTGAGGAATGACTTTTCCATCATCCTCGGCCAGTTCATAGCCTATTTCATCTATCTTTGGAACCTGTACGCCAACGGGATATGGGGCAGGATGAGGACTTTGACTAAGATTCTGCTGCCAGCGCTTCCGTTTGTCGCGGCACTGCTCCTTCTGAAAGATGCTCAGGAATATTCACAAAACTTTTTCCGCAACAGCGACATTCCACTTTGGCTCGTGGTGTTTGGTTCGACAGGCCAGTTGATGTTTACTCTTCGCTTTATCTACCAGTTCATCTACTCCCACCGCAGGCACATGTCGGTGCTGCCGGCAGGCTTCTGGCTCATCAGCATTGTCGGATCCGGAATGATCATCATTTATGGAATCATCCGTCTTGACCCTGTGCTGATCCTCGGTCAGGTGTTCGGTTTTGTGGTTTACATACGGAATCTGGTCTTAGGGCCAGGCAAAAAAGAAGCTCCAGATGCGAAATAACAGTCTTAAGACAGGTCAAGGCAACATATTCACCCGCCACCCCTTGATGGCGGTTTTCGCTTTCACATTCGTTTGCCTATTCCCGATGATGATGACGAGGGATTTCACTCCTTCCAACGAGCTGAGATACCTCAGCATAGCGGACGAAGCCATCGCGGACGGGCATATATTCGCATTTTACAACCACGGCATTCCTTACGCAGACAAACCACCGCTCTATTTCTGGATTGTGATGCTGTGCAGGCTGCTGTTCGGCCAACACAGTTGCCTCGCGCTTTCGATGTTCTCGCTGATTCCAGCGTTCGGCATCGTTGGGATCATGGACAAATGGGTGATGAAAGGCAAGCCGGTGATGGACAGGATGGCGCTGGCTGGAATGACACTGACGTGCGTGATGTTCCTCGGAACGATGATTGTCCTGAGGATGGACATGCTGATGTGCCTGTTCATCGTGCTGGCACTATGGACGTTCTATAGGATGTACACCGGGGAAGGCACCCGGAAATCGGACTCAGTGATGCTTCCAGTCTGGATATTCCTCGCCCTTTTCACAAAGGGGCCTGTGGGGCTTCTGATGCCGCCGCTGGCAATCGCCGTATTCCTTGCCGTTAAACGGGACTGGAAAGGATTCGGTAAGTACCTGGGGCTCAAGACTTGGGGCATCATCGCTGGGTTTGCCGCCATTTGGTTGTCCTGCGTGTGGTTCGAGGGAGGCGCTGAGTACATCGACAACCTGCTGGTCAAGCAGACAGTTGGTCGAGCTGTAAACGCCTTCACCCATGCCAAGCCGTTCTGGTTCTATCTCGTGACGATTGTCTGGTGTCTGGCACCGTACTGCCTGCTGCTAGTCGGATGTTTTGTCGCGTCTCTGTTGCCTGCAAGGAGAACCAACCTTTCGCACACCCCGAACATGACAGAGGGCGCAAAGACAGACATTGCCCAGCGCGTAAAGGAATATGTGTCCGCGCGTTCCGACTTGGAAGTTTTGTTTCTCTGCACAATCATCAGCACAGTGGCGATGCTGTCCTCGTTCAGTTCCAAACTTCCTATCTACCTTGTGCCGGTCTTCCCGTTCTGCGTGTATCTCTTCCCGATTGTGCTCGACCGCATCGGGGAGCGATGGTGGATGAGATGGTCTGTCGGAATATTCTCGTTCATATTCACTATCATCGGTTTAGCCGCGCTTCTAATTCTCTCCGGGACAATCCGCATCCCCACTGTGGAGATCCTTTTAATTGAATATCCTTTCGCACGCGAGACCCCGATTATCAACGGCATCATCCTTCTGACATTGGCGAATATTCTAGGAATATGCTTCCTCGTCAAACGTAAAGCCTGGAATATTCCCACCCTGCTGATTGGCGCCAGCCTATTCCTCGCTGTCTTCTCCGCCTCGGCTGTCATCAAGGACATCAATCCGTACATCGGCTACGGAGCGATTTGCGCCAAAGTTCCGGAAGGCACCAACGTGGCGACAGTTTTCCTGCACAGACCAGAGAACATCGACGCCTACATCGACCGCCAGATCACCGACTACGGCAAAGATCCGGGCCGCCTTGTCAAAGACGCACTCGCTTCCGGCAAGCCGCTAACAATCATCACTACCACCTCCAAGCTGGAGAAAACTCCAGAGCTCCAGCAACTCTTCCGTCGTGGCACCGTGCTCTACGCTGGTCCTTACTGCTTGATGACAGTCCACCCGGATAAGGCATCGGACGGAACGCGACTCAACCAGTAGCAATATCAGGCATCATATTTGCAAATTACTGACTGTCCAATAATTACAATAACATTAAAACCTAAAATCATGCAAAGTATCCTAAAATTGTTGGCAGTGATGTCCGCATCAGCATTGATCCCTATGTCCCTGCACGCAGGCAACATCGACAACACCCCCGTTGCCAAGCTTGACATTTCACGCTATCTCGGAACCTGGTACGAAATCGCCAGGTACGACCACTCATTTGAAAGAGGAATGACCGATGTCCGCGCTGAATATGTTCTCCGCGATGACGGAAAAATTGACGTCATCAACTCCGGATGGATAGACGGAAAGTCCAAGACAGCACACGGCAAGGCAAAACAGCCAGACCCAGAAACAGATCCCGCTCTGTTGAGAGTGTCCTTCTTCATGTTCTTCTATTCCGACTACAGAATTCTGATGATTGACGATGACTACACCACGGCCCTCGTGGGAAGTTCAAGCGACAGTTACCTTTGGATTCTGTCCCGCACCCCAAACCCCTCCCAAGAGACCATCAACAAGTACGTCGCTGAAGCCAGGTACCGTGGCTACGACACCACCCGCCTCATCAAGGTGCCGCAAGGCCGCAATCGTTAGTGAAGGGAAGGATTAAAATCAAACATTCAAAAACAAAGACGCTCCCGGACTGATTCCTGGAGCGTCTTTCCGATATCATACGGAAGCTTATTTGGCCTCCGTCACCTTGATGTTGTCGATGTACCAACGATTGACAGTAGACTTGGCGGGTTTCATGTTCTCCGGACGGATAAGAATTCTGTCTCCGTCTGAAAGACCTTCAAGAACGACAGAGGCTGTCTGCCACTCCATCTTGTCTACAGGCTGTTGAGTCTCAAATGCGGAACTTGTGGACACCACATCGTAAGTAGCCGCCTTGCTGGCGTCAGTGACATAGCTGAGATTCTTTATCACTTCCACCACAACCTTTACAGGATCAGTTTCCTTGGTTTCATTTTCCTTCCCGGAATTAAGTACACGTCTGTGACAAGCCCAATTGAATGTCACTTTCACCTTGGAAGCCTTGGTCTTGGACAGGAAATCTGGCAGGACAATTCCAGTGACATTATATTTTCCGTTCTCATCGACTTTCTTGTCACAGGTCTTTCCCATTTTCCAATATGCGTCTTGCGGGTACATCACTTTCCATTCAGGATGGATGTCAACATACCCCTTCTCGTAGAAGCCAGTGATGATAGACACAGCCGCGCCATATCCGTTCGGTGCCTCAGCGCCCGGATCATTGGTCTCAACAGATTTGCCGATAGGCTTTGAAGCTGTCTTATTGTATTCTTCGATCAACGGTGTCATCCAACTGAAATCATCCTCAAAAAGGACCTTCTCAGCTTCCTGTGCGTCACCAGTGTTCATTACAATATTGTCAAGGTACCATCTCATCTGAGTCACCTTATCATGATTCTCAAGGTACTCCGGCCTTATGATAATTCTGTCTGTCGGAGAGTATCCTTTTATCTCAACCTGAGATGTCTTCCACCCTATATGGCCTTTGACCCAGTCATTTTCAAGAGGATCGCTAACACTTGCCAGACCACCTGAGGTTACAATCTTTCCGGAGCCAACTATCTCGACCACAACGTTGACCTTGTCAATATTTCCAGAGCCTGTCATGTGAGGGCTCCAGTCAAATGACAGGATAGCATCACCAGTATACTTGATGACAGGGAGTTTAAAGCCTGTATGATTATTGGTCTTACCGAACTTCCAATAGCAATCCTGAGGGTAAAGAGACTTCTTGGCTGCGTTAATGTCCTCATAGCCCTTCTTAGCCAAAGCATCCATAAGGCCAGATGCCTGAATGAATTCATCGGTGTAAGCGTTAGGAGCGTTTCCGCCTGAATTATTGTCTTCCACAGATTTGCCCAAAGGTGTAGGGGATTTTGAATTATAATAAGCCACATAAGGAGCCATCCAGCTGAAATCGTCAGAGAAGATGAGTCCTGATTTGACTCCGAGATCATCAAAACTAGTCACGATAATGTTGACCACTGGTGAAGAGACTCCAGCGAAATAGCCATAGACAGTCACGTTATGGTTGTTCAACTCTTCCATTTCATCAGAAGCCGGAGCATCCAGAATGTTGATACGCATCGTTTGCGCACCTTCAATGGTAATAGAGTTGCCTGAAAGAGTACCGGTAGCCTTGACAAACTCTCTAGATGTCGCGTTGTAGGAATCTATGGAAGCGGTGATGTCAGTCGCATCAGGATAATTGACCGGTGAATTATCAGAAAGGATTATCTTTTCGCAACCTGAGATCACAGGAAGCCCTGTCTCGGACTCCTTGGTTCCCCAGATCTCTGCGTTGTCACCAATTCTAGCTTCCTCGGAAGAAAGAACATAGATAGCCTTTGAACCATCAGAGACAATAAAGCCTTTAGTAGTCAAGGCTGTGACCTGAGAGGTCTTGATGATTACGACAGACTCGTCCTCAAGCTCAGCGGCCTGAGAGACAGTAACCTCTGCGACATCACGGAACTTGTCACCATTCTGATTGACAATGACAGTGGAACGGCTCGAAAGTGTGTTTCCGTGGAAGACAAGCTCCGCCTTGCGAGGGTTGTCAAGAGAACCGCCACGAACATTGTCTGTGACAGAGACAGTCACATCCGTTGTACCTGTACCAGTTGTAGGATTGATAGTCACCCACTCCGGAACATCTGCGGTCCAAGTCTTGTCCGAATAGACCGTGATAATCTGCTCAGGAGCACCCTGGCCATCGAAAGTCAAGGATGTGGCGCTCGCCATTACGGCCTTGGCGACATCCAGCTCCTCGTCATTGCACCCGGAGAACATCACCGATGCAGACAGAAGAGCAATGAATATTCTACTAAATAATTTCATAATGTCAAACTTTATTTGGTTGTCTCCTCCTCGTCATCACTCTTGGCATCCACCCAGCCTGGGTTCTGGACAAGGTTCGGGTTCAAAGTACGCTCGTTTGTAGGGATAGGGTAAAGATAGTCCCTGTTCTCATCAAAAACGTGCTGGAGTCCCTGCTGAGGATCAACGTAGCCTTTGTTTCCATCAGAGAGAATGACTCCCTGCTTGTCGCCAATCTTAAGGAAAACTATATCCTTGACCGAAGAAGCCGGCTTGGTGTCACCCTCATAAAGGCAGACATCCGCAACATTGTCTCCTGTCAGGTCATACTCACCTGGGCCAGGGAAGTACATTCCGTACATTTCCTGCTCAATGCACTTGCCTTCCTTCCACCTCATCAGATCATCCCAACGATGTCCTTCCTGAGCAAGCTCAACTGAACGCTCTCTACGGATCTCAAGGATGACTCCCTCATTGCCTCCGCTGACATTCTGGTAGCCATACTGTTCAGACTTAAGGTACCAATCAGGGTTGGCATTGGCTGCCTGAAGGTCAAGATGAGGCATCTTGACTCTGTCCCTGAGGAGATTGATGGAAATGTCAAGGTCATTCTGAGTGATTGTGCCAAGTTCGGCCAAGGCCTCGGCATAGATGAGAAGGGTCTCACCATACCTGAACACAGGCATGTCATTATAAGAGGATGTCACCCTATAGACATCAGGAAGATTAACATCCATCAGATACTTGGAGATCTGGAATCCGGTGGAGCTGCTTCCGAAATCAGGGGCAAGGACTTGTGTTGCGCCAGGACGCTTGAAGCCAGGCGTGACAGTGCAGTAGGCAAGACGTGGATCCCTGTCTGCGACTTCCTCTTTATACTGAAGAGTCTGCCATCCGGCCTTGTCGGTAAAACGTGAGCCATCTTTCATGAGGAAGCTGTCAACGAATTTCTTTGTAAGGCCAGGGCAACCCTGAGTAGGCATAGTGGCGAAAGCGCAGGAATTGTTTCTGATATTCATTCCTCTATCATTCTTGATCGCAAGGATGAACTCATTCTGATCAGCGTCCACATTGGCGAACAATGCCCTATAGTCCTTGGCTAGTTTGTACTTGCCGCCATCCATAATCTGCTTGGCAGCCTCTGCGGCCTTTGCAAGATAGAAATTGGCATCATTACCATCGAGCTGAAGGTTATGATATTTCCTATAGGTACCCTCATACAGGCAGAACTTAGCCTTTAGCATCAAAGCGGACCACTTGTTGACACGGTACACACTGACGTCGGACGGAAGATTCTCGATGGCAAAGTCTATGTCCTCAAGCATCTTGGTCATGATAAGTTCCCTGGAATCCCTCGGGTTGTAAAGAGCCTCGTCAGCGGAGCCAAGCTCGACATCAATCCACGGAACGTCACCGAAACGTTTCACCTTGTTATAATAGAAGTATGCCCTAAAGAACCTTGCTACAGCGGAATACTTAGCGACAGCGGCCTCGTCAGAGCAGTTGTCAATGTAACCAAGCAAGGTGTTTATCTTACGCAACACTCCCCAGCTCCAGCCACCTCCGGTTGAAGGGACGACACGGAAATTACCACCGTGAAGTTCATTGGACAAGTTGTTGTTGATGTAGTGATCACTCTGCTGGTCGAATGGAGACTTATCAAGAATCTTAAGATAAAACTCGTCAGAGAAAAGCCTCAGATCGGTCTCGTTACGGAAATAGTTCTCCGGAGCCATCGTGTCCTTCGGTGTCTTGTCCAGAATGTTGTCGCAGGAAGACAACCCAAGCATAGCGAAAGCCGCTAATATTATTGTGATTTTTTTCATTGCAACAGTGATTTTAGAATGTAATGTCAATACCGAACATCATTGTCTTCTGCCAAGGATAGGCCATATGATCCCTTGCGTTATTTTCGCTGGTCTTTCTTCTGAAGGCCGACTCAGGATCTATGTACTTGGAATGCTTGGCCAAAGGTGACCAATAGGCAAGGTTCTCACCAGAGAAGTAAACACGGACCTTGTCCAGACCTATCTTCTTGGTTATGAAACCAGGAACGGTGTAACCAAAGGTCAGGTTCTTCAATCTGAGATAGCGGATGTTCTGAAGGTAACGGCTGTTGACTTTGCTCAGCTCACCACCTGTCGCGGAATATGAACGCGGCCTTGGGAAATATGCGTCAGGGTTATCCTCTGCCCAGCAATTGTCGAGGAAATTCTTCGGCAGGAAGGAGACGTATGAATATGAGTACGGCCCCCAGAACGACATATTCATTCCGGCAGGGTACCAATAGTGGTTACCTGTGCCCTGGAAGAAGGCTGAGAAATCAAAACCCATCCAGTCAAAACCGAACGTGAAACCATACTGGAGGCTAGCCAGTGAGTTACCGAGTATCTTCTGGTCACCCGGATCATCCACAGTATTCTTACCGATGGTAAGCTTATGGTCTCCGTCAAGATCGACATATTTCAAGTCACCGGCAAGGAAACCACCTGTCATACGGCCATTGATGATGCTGCAGTCAAGAACATTCTTTGTATATTCCTGAGCCTCCTCATCGGTCTTGAACAGACCATCGACCTCAAAGCCCCAGATGTCTCCTAGACGCTGTCCTTCATAATAGTTAGACAGGATCTTGTCCTTGTTGTCAAACTTGGTGATGTAAGACCTATAATCACTCAAGGTCGCTCTTACATTATAGTTGAAAGGCTTGCCGAGAATCTGGATCTGATCCCTCCATCCAAGAGAAAGCTCATAACCATAAGTCCTTAGGTCAGCGGCGTTCATTCTTGGAACGGAAGCACCGTACACACCCGGGAGCTGCTTTCCTGCGGTAAGCATATCCCTGGTGTCCCTGATGTAGGCCTCAGCCGTGAAATCAAGACGGGAGTTGAACATTGCGGCATCCAATCCGACGTTGTACTGGATCGCAGTCTCCCAAGTAAGGTCAGAAGCGTTCGGAGCAGAGATCGTTGAATATTTAGGCAAGGTTGTTCCCTCTCCGAAAGAAAACACGTTGTCACCGGAGAATGTCTTGTTCTCGATCTGCCTGAGATATGTGTAATAACCACCATTGCTGGCCTTCACATTCTGGTTGCCTATGCTTCCGACAGAGGCCCTAAGCTTGAGATAGTCCATTGTGCTCTTCACGCCCTCAAAGAATGGCTCCTCACTGATTCTCCAACCGGCAGAGGCAGAAGGGAAGAACCCCCATCTGTGTCCAGGGGCGAAACGTGATGTACCGTCATAACGTCCGGAAACCTCAAAAAGGTACTTGCCCTTGTAGTCATAGTTGACACGTCCGAAGAAGCCGGCGAGAGCGTAATCATTGAATCCACCGGTCACTGTCGTCAGGATGTCGCCATTGCTGTTCGGGCCGACAAGGTTGAGATCAGACAGATCCTCGGAAAGCAGATTCTGTCCCGTAGCTCCGACACTCTTGCTGTTCCAGTCCTCGATGTTTGTACCAATAACGGCACTCAGGTGATGAGCGTTATTGAATGTGTCATCATAAGACGCATAGACATTGTAAGCATAGTACTGGCTGGTTCCTATCGTCTCTTTCAGATGATCCTCACCGGCTCCTGTCTCATAATATTCCATCTCAGCGTCAGGATACCTGCGATAAGGCATCTTGAGCTGCCTGTAGGAATTTCTGTTCTGGTAGATTCTGTAAGTGAAATTGGCGGTCAGGGTCACCTGCTTGATAGGGGTGATCTTCAATTCCGTCATATTCGAGAAGTCTGTCTTGCGCTCGACGTTATAGTCGCCGATGGAGAACATGATATGACGTCCGTTGGCTATGTTGTAGTTGC
Organism: Bacteroidales bacterium UBA755; assembly: GCA_002297815.1. Lineage (GTDB taxonomy): Bacteria > Bacteroidota > Bacteroidia > Bacteroidales > UBA932 > Cryptobacteroides. The sequence continues at coordinate 12,335 of DBKH01000078.1, forward strand.
CGGAGATCATCGGTGTTCCGTAAGTGTACGAACCATCCGGATTATAAAGAGGGAAAGCGGCAAGAGCGTGACGAGAGGCGTATGAGAAGGAATCCTGAACATCGTCTCCTCCAGGGAATGTGTAACGTGAGCTGAAGAATGACGTGTTGTTGGACAGACTCATGTACTTATTGATCTTGAAATCAATCTTTGAGCGGAGATTGTACTTGCTATAGACGTCAGGATTGATGTTGATGATACCTTCCTGGCGATCGTAAGCCCCTGAAAGATAATACTTGACATCTTTATTACCACCGCTGATGGAAACACTCTGCTGCTGGACAGGATGCTCATCGCGGTAAAGTTCATGGTACCAATCGGTGTTGCAGTAGTAAACCCACTGCTTCTTTCCGTTACGGACATCCTCTACAATCCAAGGACGGTCAGGGTTCTCGGTCTTGTCGTTGACACGGGCAAGGAGCTGCATCATGTCCGCGTCAGTGTAGGTGGTATATTTCTTTCCAGCGTCAGCCATCCAGAACTTGTCAATCGTGTAGACAGACCAATAACCACGATCCTCGTAGTCAGTTGAGGTGGTAGGAGCTTCCCAACCCCATCTACCGCTGTACCTTACCGTAGCTTTTCCATCCTTTGACTCACCGCTCTTAGTCGTGATGAGGATCACACCATAGGCAGCGCGGGCTCCATAGATCGCCGCGGCAGCAGCGTCCTTGATGACAGAAATGCTGGCGACATCATTGGAGTTCACACGACTTAAGTCACCGATAGCACCGTCAATGACCACAATAGGTGAAGCGCTGTTGATTGAGGTGACACCTCGGATATTGATGGATCCTGAGCTTCCCGGATTACCTGCGGAGGTGGAGATGTTCAGTCCCGGCACCGCACCCTGAAGCATATTCGTAAGCGAATGCGCTGTCCTGTTCTCAAGTTCCTTAGGACTCACTGTGGTGATCGCCCCGGTCAAATTAACTTTTTTCTGGGTACCATAACCTACCACAACAGTTTCGTTCAAGGTCAGATTATCCTCTTCTAGGACAATAGACACCGAAGATTTGGTTGAAGGAACGGAGACTTTCTTTGTCACGTAACCAAGGGAGGTGACCTCAAGTGTCACATTCCCTGCGGGCACCATTAAAGAAAAGCTTCCGTCATCGGATGTCATCGTACCATTGTTGGTTCCTTCAACAAGGACAGCGACTCCGACAAGAGGTTGCTGGACAGCGTCGAGAACTTTTCCCGACACCTCCCTCTGGTTCTGGGCGAAAGCCGTTGTAAGGCAGGCCAACACAAGAATCAGAGAGGCAGCAATTGATTTGATTACTCTCATAAGAATAATGGTTTAATTAGTGTGATTATAAAACTTGGCGTTTGATTATTTCTTGAAATCCTCAATCTTGAATTCCTTAGGACGCGCCATATTCTCTGTGTAGACATTTCCGAACTCGTCCGTCACCTTGATTGTAAGGTCAGTGTCAGCGTCAGGTGCGGTCACCTTGAAGAAATGATGCCATTTTTCAGTGATGAAATTCGGCTTGCTGGACGCTCCGGTAAACCTTTTTACGGAAAGGGCAGCGATGTGCACTGGATCGTAAGCGGAAGTTCTTGTCCATTTAAGCTCATTTCCTTTCTCATCCGTGACGCTCAGCTTCCAATTCGAGTTCCAGTTCCAGATGTTAAGCAGGACAACATTCTTTTCGTTTCCGGAATATGCGTCAACATATTTTCCGAACTCGGACTTCAGGCTGGCCGCCATATTCGGAACATCATCGTAAGAGAAGCGGACTTTGTTGAGATCGTAGGACCTGAACTGATAATCCTCATCCCATGCCGTGGCCTTGAATTTCCATTTAAAGTCAGTCCCACTGATGTCCCAGATGCTGTAGCCGGCCGGGGAGCCGTCCGTGCCCAGATAGACACCTGGTGTCAGTTTCCCGGACCACCACCACGAGCCGCAGATGGAGCCTGAGTTATGCTCATAGAAATTCTCAGCACCGAACCTGGCGGATTCCGTAGGGTTGACGTTGTAGATAACGTGCGTGTGTCCCGTGACAAAATGCGCATTATAGCCTTTAAGGACATCGAACAACTGCGACACACTGCCGACAGCTGTCCTGTAGGTGTCACCCGCAACAGGGCTGAATATCTGAGCGTGGGTCGTGAGTACCAGTGGTGTGGATTTATCAACATAACTCAAGTCCTTCTCCAGCCATTCAAGCTGCTCGGACGTGAAGGTCTTGACATAATCCCTGTTGCCTCCAACATATTTCGAACAGTCGATGTCATCCAACACTACATAATGGACTTTCCCAATGTTGAATGAATAATATGTCGGGGCGATTTCCCTGACATAACGGGCGGACGCATCATAGTCTGCACCGAATGTTCCGATGGCTCCTTTCAGCATATAGTCATTGTCATGGTTGCCCATCGTGTGGAAAATCTGGATGCCGCTGACCTGCCCGTTGATCTCATCAAGATACTGTGGGAAAGAATAGCTCCTGTCATACCAATAGATGTCCCAAGTCATATCCCCCAGAGTCATCGCATATATCTTCTCGGACTTGTGGCTGTTACGATAGGAATTGAAATCTTTGGCAAACACAGCGAACTGAGCCTTGTCATTGGTTCTGTTAGCCAGATGCATATCCCCAAGGAAAAGCATCTTGTGCTTGCTTTGGTCTCCAACGTAAGTCAACTCAAAGTCCTGCCTTTCCACAGTCGACGCATCAGATCCCAAATATGCATGAAACTGTGGCAACACACCTTTGGAAGGCACTTCATAACCACTTGGGACAGAGATGAACACATAGTTCCATTTCTTTTCCGACGGGAGCTGGTATATTCCTTTGCTGTCAGTCTTTGTGACAAGAACTCCGTCAGAGACAACCACATCCGGCACACCTTTATCACCACAAGTGACAACGCCCCAGACCGTTGTGTTTTTGTCAGGTGTGAAATCAATTGACTTGACAATGCTTAGGACAGTGTTTCCACAAGATTTTTTCCGCTGCCCGCGCTTAAGGAAAACCTGATAGCTGCCGGAAGTCGCAGATTTGTACAGACGGACTGAAAATTTGTCAGAGGAGACGCTCTCGATGTTGCAATTGAATGAGATTCCGTCAGATGCGGTCATCATGAACACATCACTTTGAAGCGGTGCCTTGCCGTCTTTTACCACGAACTCGATCAAACCTTCTGGAGCAGCCTCTATCCTGCTCGGTAGGACAAAACTGACATCGAATTCATCAGCCACGGGAGTCTCGCCACCTGATCCACCACATTGAACCAAAGTCACGCAACCCAAACCAACCAAAAGAATGGATGCCAATAATTTGCAAAAGTAGTTCTTCTTCATACTTGAATATATCAGTTTAGGAACTGTTAGGATAAATAAGAAACAGATTCTTTGTTAAACGTCAAGCTCAGCAAAACCCTAAGCGTTGGACTTAGCTAGATTCCTCTCGCTCCTTATCAGAAGGGCGCAGAGGAAGACTCCGATCAGGGCGCCAACGGCTACGGAGAGCATGGCGGTGTCCCAGGAGCTGCCAACAGCGATTCCACCGACAAGGATCTTGGAGCAGACAGCGTCTCCGAGGAGGTAGCCGAAAAGGCCTACGAATCCGGCTGCGGTTCCGGCAGCGTTCTTAGGCACGAGGTTCAGGGCCTGGACTCCGGTCAGGGCCACAGGGCCGTAGATGAAGAAGCCGATAAGGCACAAAGCGATGTAAATCAAGGTCTTCTGCAATGCAGGAGAAGCAGCGATGACTCCAGATCCGACCATCCAATAAAGAAGGACACCGAGCAGGCAGAAGAACATGCAGATCACGTTCATCGGGGCGCAGCGGCCTTTGAATATCTTGGACGTGGCCCAGCCGCAGGCTAGTGTGCCGACTGCTCCGACGATGTTGTGTACGGAGAATGCCACCTTGCTCTCGGCTGCGGTCATGATGGACTTTTCCTGAAGATAAGTCGGAGCCCAGTCACCGATGCCGTAGCGGACCATATAGACGGCCACGTTTGAGATGGCAACGATCCACAGAAGCTTGTTCTTGAAGACATAGTCCACGAACAGGGTCTTGAACGGGAGTTTCTCGTCAGCAGAGCCCCTAGATTTGATGCCGGACCAGTCCTTTCTCCAGTCCTGAACGGAAGGGAGACCACAAGATTCAGGCGTGTCGCGGATTGCCCACCAGCAGAATACTGCGATAAGAAGTGCAACGACAGCAGGGAATATGAAGTCTCCCCTCCAGCTCTGAGCCACTCCGAAAGCATCAAAGATCATCACACCAGCGATGGCGAGGAAGCCAAGCGAGAAGCTGCCGATGGTGTGGGACACATTCCAAACACTCATCTTGAAGCTACGTTCATTCTGGCTGAACCAATGTGCCATGATCCTGCCACAAGGTGGCCAGCCGAAACCGCTGAGCCAGCCAACGACAAGCATTAGTGTGAATATGATCACGGTGTTCATAGCCGTATTCGTCCCGAACGGGATGAGACCTGTCAAAATCATCGTCAATGCGGACAGAACCAACCCTACGCAAAGGAACTTCCTTGCGTCAGACCTGTCGGAAACGCTTCCCATGATAAATTTGGAGAAGGCGTAGGCAATTGAGACAGCGGACATCGCCAGTCCGGCTTTTCCGGCATCAATGATTCCGTCATGGATCATGTCCGGGGCAGCGAGCGAAAGATTCTTACGTACAAGATAATAGGCTGCATAGCCGAAAAAAGCTCCCAAAAAGACTTTGGTGCGCATTGCCTTGTAGGTTTTGTCCACCTTGTCTTCTGCGAGAGGTTTGCCCGCCTTTGGCGGATCAAGAAAACGTGACATAAATATCTTTATTCGTTATTGTAACATTTTAATCCTACAAATTTATCCATTTAGCCACAAAAAACAAAATTAAAGCTTTACAATTTGGTTAAATAGTTAGAATAGTTGCTTCGACAAGCTCAGCGACCACACGCAGGGAACTGAGCCGACATCCTTCGGTCACTGAGCCTGCCGAAGTGACAGAAGAAAAAAAGGGCTGGCCGGAATCCCGGTCAGTCCTTTTCTGAAGTTTTCATCGTAAAGATACTACCTCTTGGCAAGTTCAGCATCAACGAAGAATACACCTGCTTCTCCTGCTCTTCTGAGCATGTCAACAATCTCTTGAGCAGAGGCTTCTTCCTCCACCTGCTCACGAACAAATCCCCAAAGGAAGTCCTGAGTAGCCTTATCCTTCTCAGCAGAAGCTGTGTCAACAAGGTCATCAATCATCTTGGAAATGTTGCACTCGTGCTCATAGACACTATTGAATACATCCTTGATTGAACCCCAACCGTCAGGAACGACATCTATCATTCCGACCTTTGCCTCGCCACCACGTTTAATAAGGTAGTCGGCCAGCTTGACAGCATGCTCCTTCTCTTCGTCAGACTGCTTGAACAGCCAATTGGCTGCTCCGTTCCATCCTTCCTTCTTAAGGTAGAAAGCCATCTGAAGATACAGATTTGAAGACCACAGCTCAGCAACGATCTGATCGTTGAATGCTTTTTGTAGATTCTCTGAAATCATAATATTGTTGTTTTAAATACTTGTTTAATTATCAAAAACATTAATCATCAAATCAAAAGGCAGACCATATTACCCATTCTGCCACTTTGTCATAAAATTTAATAATTAAAAATTGATGTATTCAACGGTCTCTTTCTTACCAGGTACGAGAAGCGATGATGTTAGCTTTTTCTTTGCGAAGTCAACTTTCTTTAAATCAATGCATCTAATCCTACCATCATACATTGATCGCCAGTAAAAGCACAAACCTGACATGTCACTGACACAAGTGCACTGTGTGGCACTCGAAATGTCAGCCGGCTCCTGTCCCTGCGCGAACTGTGCCCCGATAGGAATCTCCATCGATCCAAGAATATGGAAAGCCTGAAGCGCTGATTCCTCCGCATTCGACTTCACGGGAGCTGTGTTCTGGAAGAAAGCCGCGCGGACAAACCTTGAAGGCGGAGTGAAGTCTCCCGGCAGGCCAAGCATCGCGCTTCCACCACCGAAAGATGACAGGGACATATTCCCAAGTGTGTGAGGTTCGGTGCGTCCCGGAAGCAGGTTGACGTAGTTGTTTAGATTGGTCAGATGCCAGTCGAAGGACGGAGAGTTGGTCAGCACACCGACCGTGTTCTCGTAAAAGACGCACTTGCCGTCAATGATCTCCAGCACGATCTGGCGGCCGGAAGGCTCAGCGAACCGCCAATGCACGGTCGAAGATCGAGGGTCGAATCCATGAATATGCACCTTCGCGATCTCGGCCTTGACCTCATCAACAGTGGCGCAGCATCCTAGAATGTAGGAAACGAGTTGGAAATCAGAGATGTTCGTGTCATAATTAGACTCTGAATATTCCTCATACTTTCCGTAATCAGGGAAATAGAACAGGCCAGCGGAGAGGCCTTTCTCGTTCATACCCTCCATCATCAGCTCGTCCTGGACCACGGCCACGCCGACGTAGCCATATTCATTGGTGAAGGATCTGCCGGTTCCGCCACCGGGGATGAAGGATTTCCATGTGTGCCCGCGGGGCACGACAACCCAACGGCATTCATTGTCGGATGCGGCCCACTCGATCGAGCGGGCCACGACTGTGGTTCCGTCCTTGGCTTTGAGGGTGATGCCTGTGCAGGCGCGGCAGTTCTGGAACGAAGCCATCAAGGCCGCTGCGGCCAATGTGATGGCGAAGAAAAAAGTTGAACGCTTCATAAATTATGTGGTTGAATATGACGGGAATATGCCTGATCGCAAACCGGGCGCATCCCACCGGTTAACAAAAAGGAACGACCCGCAAATAGCGAGCCGCTCCTTCATATTCATTGAAAAAAGTTTTTCTAACTTACTGATTTCTCCGAATTTATATTCGTTTAGCCAGAGTAACGACCGGCCATGGCTATTCTTTCTTCAGCGTGATGCTTGGATTCTCGGTGGCAGCTCCGTAGCAGCGTGCTGTGACGACCAGAGCCGTGATCAGCAGCACAGCGACAAGCGCCAAGGCGAACACCCAGAAGTAAATAGGCACTCTGTAGGCGAACCCGGAGAGATAGCGGTTGACTATCCACCATGAGATAGGAGTCGCTATCACGAAGCAGATCAGCACGATCCTCGCGAACTCAATGTTGAACATCTTGAGGATCTCACCTATCGTGGCTCCGTTCACGCGCCTTACTCCGATCTCCTTACGGCGGTATTCAGTCTCGAACATCACGAGTCCGAAGACTCCCATAAGCGAGATTATGATCGCGAGCAGGGTGAAGAGGGTGATGAGACGGGAGAAGTTGGCCTCAGTCTCGTACTGCCCCTGAAGTTTCTTATCAAAGAGCTGGACATCAACGTCATCCGGATTGACAGTCGGGTCAATCTCGGAAACCGCGGCAGCGATTTTCTTCATGATCGCTGGGATGTCAGCGTTCTTCTCGGTGCGCACCAGAAGTGTGGTGAGAGGACGCCAAGGATGTTTTCCGAATATGTACAGAGCCAACGGAGACACCTCGTTCTTCAATGAAGTGAAATTGAAGTCACGGCAGAAACCTGCGACCTCCGCATCTCCCTCATCCATGTGGCCCGGCATTTTCTCCTCCAAGGTGAAACCGAACTTATTCTTCGCAGTCTCATTGAATATGAACACTCCGTTCTCAGACTGCTCGTCTGCTTGGGTGAAATCTCGACCCTCGACAACCGGAATGCCCATGAACTGAAGGAAGTTCCAAGCGACAGGGTAGCACTGGAAGCTGATCTGTTCTCCCTTGTACATTCTGCCCCAGCCCATTCGGCTCGGCCGCACAAGGTCACCGTCAGCCCAGGAGATGTCCTTGACCTGAGGGTCCTCCATCAGTTTCGAGCGCAAAGCATCGGCTGATTTCGCGGCTGTACGGTTCAGATTGGCTACGAGAAGTTCCTCACGGTCGAAACCCATGTCGTGGCTGAGCATGTACTGCCTCTGGAGTCCCACGAAAGTTGCGCAGATGATCAGCGAAATGGAGATCAGAAACTGCAATCCGACAAGCAAGTACCTAAACACTCGGCCCTTGGCGCTTGACGCGAACGATCCCTTGAGGGCGAGCGCTGGCGAGAAAGAGGTGATGTAGAATGCGGGATAAAGACTTGTCACAACAGCGAAGAAAAGTCCAAGAATGATTGTGAATATGCCTACGGACATATTCGCTCCGAATGCTGTGGAGCAGGTGATGAGGTTCGCAGCCGTGGAGGTTTGGAACAGCATCACGACAGCCGCTGCCAAGGCTAACGAAACGGCGATCAGTGACACAGCCTCCATCACGCAGTCCAGAATAAGGCTTGCCCTTGAGGCTCCGAGAACCTTTCTGGTGTTGACCGAATGCACGCGCACAGGAACGAGGGCGAAGAAGAAGTTCACGAAGTTGATGAACGCTATGATGATGACCAGAAGAGCCACGGCAAGCAAGGTGTAAGTCGTGGACTTGTTGCCATAGGCACCGTTGCGGTTCGCTATCGTCTGATCAAAATAGGTTTCGGTCAGAGGGATAAGATGGATTCTCGTGCGTTTGATTGATTCGGCCTTCTCTTCATCGCTGGCATCGGAATCACCTCCGATCAAGTCTTCCATAACCTTGCGGGCGGCGGCCTCAAGATCATCCTTTGAGACTCCTTCCTTGGCCTTGAAGAAATAAGGGTAGCTCCACTCGCTCCAGCTGTTTATGGATTGGTCTCCGATCGGGCAGATCGCCTCGAAACTGGAAAGATCGGAGTTCATCGGCATGTCCTTGTAGATCGCCACTATATTTGCCTCATGATAAGTTCCGGACTGCCAGTCCCTTATCATTATATGTCCACCGACGCCAACGCCATATTTCTTCGCAGCGGATTCGCTGAAAGCGTAGTCCCAGACGCTGACAAAATTGTCCCACGATCCTTCGGCTAGTTCAAAACCGAACACATCTAGCGTGCTTCTGTTCATCGCTGACATTTTGATCGAGACGCTTGGATCGGAGAGTGTAGGATTCTTGCCGTCTCCGATTATGGCTCCGTTATCCTGCCCGAGAAGGTAGCCCGTACCACCAGCCTCGATCTCCGAAATTGTAGAAATCATCTGCTCGAACGGTGGCCTGTTCAGCCAGACCATGTACTTCCCTTCGGTGTACCAGTCCGGCAGCGAGACGCAATAGATCCTATCCGCATCCTTGATTTCCTTATTATAGGTCAAATCATGATGCACCTGCACCAAAATGATGTACAGTGCAGCGAACGCTACCGTCATCCCCAGAATGTTCAGCACCCCCGAAAGCGGTGTTCCCATTTTTCTTTTTCTGAATATGCTCATATCAATTTGTGTTTTATTATTATCATTTTCCCGAACACGGAAACTCACCAAACCACTTCTATGCCAAAATTCATAAACACCTAGTTTTCAGTCTTTTATCCAAATAAAGAAAAACAAAAAGTGTAAAATTTCTTTACACTCACTGTAAAAAAACTTTACACTTTTCTTCCGGTCACTGAGCTTGTCGAAGTCATTCCAACAAGGTAGCCGGTTGCTCTGCACTGCGACAAAATGCAGCAATAACGTTACCAGATAATGTTGAGGGTAAAAAACGATTATGTTATCGGACTGTGACAATAGTCACACCAGGAGTGCCGACAGTATAGGTACAGCGGAGGGAATAGACCTCATCCAGTTCCTTACGGATGGCGTTCGTCAAGACATAATCTCCCACTCCAGTGATGAAACGGACACGCATACCACGGTGCGGAAGGCATTTCTTGAGCTCCGACTTGAATGCATCCATCTGAAATTGAAGAGCTTGTCCCAGTTGGACAGAACGTCCTCCGGCCAACGCCTCAAGATGCAGATCGACCGTAATCTCTCCGTAGTCCGTGTAGCGTGACCATGATGATTCTTCCTGTATGGCAGGTTTTCGTCTTGCGAAAATGGAATTGCGAAGCCTTTCCTCCTCCTTGTCATCCGTCACAGCGAAATCCCATTTACCGAGACTCACGACAAGCCCGTTGTCCAATTTTACGGAATATGTTTTCCCGTCAACCCTCTGTATTCTCCCGTGCTCATCGGACTCCATCAGCACTACCCTGTCACCGACTTTAGGGTCTTCGCTCACCTTGACAGGTGCAGTCTGCCATTCATGCCCTTTGACCGGCACCGAAGTCTTCTTTACAGGTTCCTCCTTTGGTATCAACCCCTTAAGATCCTTCAAGCTATGTAATGTCTTTCCCATCAATAAATATTTTCAATTAGCCAGACGCAAAGATACAATTTTACCCCTAAACTCTTCGTCCACAACTGCAGCAAACAATAATTCACATAATATTTTCATTCGATAAGAATAATTGTTACTTTTGCATTGTACTTGCCAGACGGGTAAGATATAGATTTAGGAGGAAAGAATATGGCAACACCTATCAGACCAATCCCGATCCTTAGCGGAGATACAGCGCAGCGTTTCATCCAACGGGCTGACGCTGCCGAAAAGGATCCTCATACGCAGGACAGCGGGATTTCCCAAGAAGATTTCAAGAAAGTTCTCGCCAAGGCACACTTCCAATAGGATGGCTTTCCTTGCAGAATCCTGTAGCATTAAGGTTCTTACACGAGACCTTCTGGTCTCGTGTAAGACATTTCATTGTGGTGACAAGGATTTGGACGACTTCTTTCTTGAAGATGCTGCTCTCCACCACAACGCATTGTTAGGCAAATCATATTGTTTTACCCTTGACGAAGATCCAAGAATTATCGTTTGTGCGTTTACTCTTGCAAATGACAGTGTTCACGTTGACACGATCCCTAATGCCCGCAAAAAAAGAGTTAACGCCAACATATCACACTCAAAACAGATGCGCCGGTATCCTGCCATCTTAATTGGCCGTCTCGCTGTAAATAAGGATTTCGCTGATAAAGGGATTGGATCCGAACTTCTATCAATCCTCAAAATGCTGGCTATTCATCAAGGCAACCTGTCAGATTGCCGTTTCTTGGCCGTTGATGCCAAGAATGAGCCCAAGCCTCTTCACTACTACGAGAAAAACAATTTTATCTATCTATATTCCAGCGAAGAGCAAGAAGCCAGCAACCTGAATCTGAGATTACCACTTAAAACACGATTTATGTTTTTCGACCTGATTGATCTGAAGTAGTCAACTCCATTCGCATCTATATATAAAGGTTAAGAAAAATTTGTTATATACACTAAAAGCGGTTGATCTCGTCGTCCGCAGAGCCGCTGCCGTTGTACTTGTCCTTGAAACTGTTGAAGTTATAGGTGATGGAGGCGATGACGCAGCGGTTGAAGCTGTTCACCTTTCTGTTCTGCACCACGAA